>NZ_JAUBRO010000044.1:0-57738 GCF_036701945.1 Microcoleus sp. MON1_C1
CTTCCCTTTCATTTATTATCAAACTTTCCTATTTTACCAGAGAAATCCATATTTACATCTCAAATGGAATTGCTATAGAGTTACACACAGAAATTATGGCAATGCTTGATGTATTTCGTAATCAGATAGAAAATGCTGCTGTTAATAAGGATTATATGCGGAATTCACCTTAGATAAGTTATTTTTTTAGAGTGGTTTGAAGCTTAGTTGCGGATGTACAATCGCCAATCCCAGCATTTAGTTCATTTCACATTGAATTACCGATACAACCAGATGTACGATCAAGCATAAGGACACAGTTGAGCCGACGCCGACCACCATTGGCTCTCACAAACAACCTTTGCGCGATCGGCTCCAAGGATTTGTTAGACTGGTAGGTGTAAAGTTACTAAGCTCAAAAATATGAAAACTTATAGCTTTTATATGAAATCTTTTAGAATCGGAATTATTCCTATTTCTCTTCTCGACCTCTGCGTGAATCAGCGTCAATCCATTGTCCTCTGCGGTTAAAAAATAATCTTTTTTTAACCGCCGATGAGGGCAGATAAACACAGATTAACGCGGACGAATTAGATCAAATCCGGTTGCACAATTCGTGATTCCTGACTGTTGACTAGATTTGACGCCCGACGATGCTACCGGATTTGATATGATACGATTCTAGAGCTATAGGTGCAGCTTTAACCTAATTCTGAGGGGAGAATTCATTCTGAACTTTTTCGTATTTTACTGTTAGATAAGTTGGCTTTGTTAGCTCGCAATTTAGCGATAGTGCTAGAGGTTTTGCTGCGACCGAACATCAATGTGTGGTAAAAAAATTGTCTTAATTTTATTCATTTTTTTCACCGCAAGCCATCAACCAAAAACTCATCATCGATCGATCGCCCGCAGCTACAAACTCATCCCGCGAAACCAGATAGCTTTCTATTTCCGACTCGGAAATCAACCCTTGTTTGACCATTTGCAAAATGGGCCCGGAGTCCAGCAAAGGTTCAAACGCTTCAATTCCAATTAAATCGCTGTGGCTGACAACGGCTTCTAAATCAACGCTACCAAACCCAGCTTCTTTGAGAATGCGGCACAGATTTCGCCCGACGCATAAATTGCCGCCCCGCGATGCCATTACCTGCTTGAATTTCTCCCTGACAATCTCGACTGACCAAGGTGGATTTGTCAGCCAAAACAGATCGGCATCGCTATCAATAATCACCAGTTTGCCGCCCGGTTTCAAGATGCGGAATATTTCTCTAGCTGCTGCGACGGGCTCGGGAAGGTGAACGAACAGCAAACGGGCGATCGCAAAGTCAAACGTGTTATCCTCCAAACCAGTATCCGCCACCGATGCTTGAATGCGATCTACTCGATCGCCCCCTTTGTCCTGCAAATATGCTACTGCTTTTTCGTGCAGTACCGGGTCGATTTCTACCGCTGTTACCGAACTGTTTGGCAGCAATTCTAACAGTTTTTCAGTGAAAAATCCCGGCCCGCTACCCGCTTCCAAAACCTTCATCCCGTCGGCTAAACCGAACCAAGTTAAATTGCGCGCCTCCTTTTCCCAACTGAGGAGAACTTGACCTTTTAACCGCTGGATTTCTGCGTCAAGTTCCAGATTGTACGTGCTGGCTTGATACGAACCTTCTGCTGTCATAAAATTATCCTTCTTCTTGCTTGGACACCTAGATTATAATAGAACTGCGCTTTAGCGCAATTCTCGTTGCGGACATCCCCAACGCCAGTTGGCGGACAGATGCAGGACGGGAGCCCGGTAATTCCTCTATTGTAAGAAGATGACCGAGACGATTTTAGATTTGGGATTTTGAATGAGAATTTCAGCGGTTTAAAGCCCCTAGTTTCAACTAGGTCACAAATCGAAAATCGTAAATTCCCAATCTAAAATGGGTTGACGGATTACCTAAACTGACGATGTTGTGTGGTAACGAATCAATTATGCCCCAGACTTTACCTCAACCAGAGAAACGAACATTTTTAGTCGTGGATGACCATGCGATGGTGTTAGGTGGCACGCTTAACATTCTGAAGCAAGAATATCCAGAGGCAGACATTCTGACGGCTCCGACGGCTCAGGCAGCGCTTGAGCAAATAGCGCAGACGACCCCGGATTTGGTGATTGTGGATTTGGTGATGCCAGAGACGACCGGCGAAACAGCTCAAGCGAATTCAGGGCTTCAACTCCTCAAAACGTTGATGGAGCAGTATCCGAATCTGAATATTGTTGTGCAGAGTGCCCATGTTCGGACTTTAGTTTGGCTGAAACCGTCGATCGACAATCACATGGGCGGCTTCACAGTTGTCGATAAGAGCCAGCCGACGAAAGACTTGCTAGCAATGGTTGATTGGGCGCTGCACGAGCGGATTTATACACCCAGAGAGATCCGCAATGGGCTGCAACTCAAACCCGCCTGGATGCAAGTGTTGCAATTTGCTTTTCACGAGAGCTTGCAGGATACTGCGATCGCCAAACGGATGAATGTTTCTGAACGCACTGTGCAGTGTTACTGGACTAAGATTCGAGATGTGCTAGAGGTGTATGCTCATAATGATAAGAATCTGCGGATTCAAACGGAAGTGCGAGCTAGGGAACAAGGATTGATTGATTAGTGATATCAAGTCGGGTTAATTACTTATAAATCCTGTACGGGCATCGGGCATCGGGCATCGGGCATCGGCCAAACAGTCGTACAAAAGTATGATAACTATTCAATCGGACATTATTATGAAGCCCGATCGATGGCAAGCAGTGAAAGCGGGGGTCACGACTTGGGGACGAGGATCGCTTCCAGGGGTGATGGTGATTGGCGCTGTGATGATGGCTCGATTGACCGGTGCGCTTCAGTTTTTGGAGTTGGTGACGTTCGATCGATTTCTGCTGCTGCGTCCCCCTGAGCCAATGGATGAAAGGACTGTAATCGTAAGTATCACCGAGGAAGATATTCAACGCGCCAGAACTTATCCGATTCCCGATCGTGAAATTGCTGAACTTGTCAAATCTTTGCAGACGTATCAACCGATCGCGATCGGGCTGGATATTGTACGCGATATTCCGGTTGAGCCGGGTAATGCTGAACTAACATCGGTGTTTCGCAGCAGCAAGAATACGATCGGAGTGGAGATTGCCCTGCCCGATCGCAGTGGCTTTACCGTGGCACCTCCGCCCGCGCTGCCACCGGAACAGGTTGGCTTTGCAGATGCCGTTCTCGATGCGGATGGCTACCAGCGCCGCAGTTTGTTGGGCGCTCACAACCCCCAGCAGGAATACCGTTTTTCGTTGGCGATCCGGCTGGCGGAACGCTATTTAGCAGCCCGAGGAATTAAGTTGGGCAATGGAATTCGCGATCCAGACGCGATGCGCTTTGACAGCATTGAATTGACCAGAGTGCAGTCAAACTCTGGCGGATATGTGGGGGCGGATGCTGGCGGCAACCAGATTTTACTCAATGTTCGCAGCGGGACAATGCCGTTTCGCGTGCTTTCTCTCTCGCAAATCAAATCGGGACAGGTCAACCCGGATTGGATTCGAGGCAAGATTGTGCTGATTGGGATGATGTCTTTTAGCGCGAAGGATTTGGCAAGTTCAGGTGCGATCGTTGGCATCAATCCGGGACGGATTTACGGAGTCGAAATCCAGGCGCACGCCACTAGCCAGATCGTTAGTGCGGTGATCGATCGCCGATCGTTGCTTCGGGTTTGGGGAGACGCATGGGAATATCTCTGGATTGTGGCATGGGGACTTTTGGGGATAAGTCTGGGGCGGTTTTTGCGATCGCCCTGGAAAATTTTGTTGGGGCTCTTAGTCGCCAGTGTCAGCTCGATCGCGCTCTGTTACTGGCTGATTCTTTTGGGATGGTGGGTGCCGATCGTACCTGTGTTGCTCGTGCTGGTGTTGAATGGGGCTGGCTTGATGGCAGCCTTATTTTATCGCCACGAACAGGAACTCCGACTGCGGTTGGAGGAACGTCAATTTGCGATCGAGCAGACCTTTAATGCAATTCATAGCGGCCCGTTACAAACATTGGTTGGGATTTTGAGAACTGCTCAAGAACAAGCCACACCGCCGTTATTTCTACCGGAGTTGCAACGCTTGAATCAAGAATTGCGGGCAGTTTACGGCTCTGTGCAACGAGACGCGATCGCGGAGGAACCGCATCTCCGCATGGGAAGTGCGATCGAATTGGCCCTGCAGGCTCCATTGCATGAATTGCTCTACAAGGTCTATTCCAACACGCTCGAACAAGAATTGCCCTACCTCAAAACCATCAAATTCAAAATTGTGCAGTTCGATCCCTTGAACACCTCGCATCTGCGGTTGGAACACAAACGAGCACTCTGCCGCTTTCTCGAAGAAGCGCTCTGCAATGTCGGCAAACACGCGATCGAAGCTACTCGCTTGACCGTAATTTGCACTCAAGAAGGCGATCTGCAGGTGATTCGAGTGGCGGATAATGGTAGGGAGAAACAGTCTCAGTCAGAAACGCTTAGCTTGGCTGCAATCGATCGAGACAAGGAAATAACCGAAGATCCAAACCCTAAACTTCAACCTTCAGGATTAGGAACCCAGCTTGCAAAGAACTTAGCCAAACAGTTAGGCGGAGCATTTCGGCGCTACCCGAATCAACCGAAGGGGACAGTGTGCGAGTTAACCTGGCCAGCAAAACGGCGGTGGTTCTGGTAATTGGTTGGGTTCACCCTTGTCAAATCGGAGCTAATTGAGATGAGATATTGCACCATTTTCAATAAGGCGTTTATGAACGGGCATCCTGCCCGTTCCACAAGAAATTCACTCTTTGTGGAACGGGCATCTTGCCCGTTCTTGAGAATGGTTTAAGAACTCAGATATAACGATCGACAACACGGCAACTCTGGATACGGCAATGCCCAAAGCGTGTCAACTTAAGCTGTCAGTCCACCCAGTCCTCCCGCCCACCCGGCAGTCCGCCAGGGAATGAATTCCCTGTCTCAGAGCGAAAGTCCTCTCAAACAGGACTGAAGAACTCATTAGTCGTCTGAAGACGACTTTCGCTTTGAGGCAGGGGTTTAAACCCCTGCCGGACTGCCGGACTGAGGGTTTGCCCTTAAGCTGATACCAATATCTTTGCACCTTCCCGCAAACGAAGCTTGCGGACAGTGCTCTATTGTGTTTTTGTATTCGTGATTACTCTAGAAGATAGTTACAGATGAGGATTCAGATGATGACTCACGAGTTGAAGCGTCGAACCGTTGACTATGCGGGCATTGCGAGTTTAATGCTGAGTGTTTCGTTCTGGATCGCTCCTGTAGCGCTGGCAAAATATACTCCTCCTGAAAACCCTTCTAAACCGAAAGACACCGGGACGAATACCACTCGCGGCGGCAGTTGCGAAGCTAATTCATCGGCGAGATTGACTGTCTTGGTGCCGTTTAGCCATGTGGGAGAGACGATTTCTGGGCATCCGACCTTCACCTGGTTTGTACCCGATCGCACTCCTCGTCCGCTGCAATTGAGGCTGTTTACTCGCACGGGACAACTGCTCTACAGAACCGAGATGCAGAGTCAGCCAGGAATCATGTCGGTTGCTTTGCCCTCAAATCTGCCCCAACTGTCGATCGGGCAATCCTATCAGTGGCAAGTGGTGTTGGTGTGCGATCCGATGGTTCCTTCGAGGAATGTGGTGGCGACGGGAGAAATCCAAGTAGTCCAGCCTGCGGCGTCGTTGCAGTCTCAACTTGCAGCCGCCCAAACTCCCCAGCAGCGGATCGACCTGTATGCGGGGGCGGGGCTGTGGTATGACGCGATCGCCGAAGCGCGCAAAGCCTCTGAGACTTCTCAAAACCAAGCGGCTGTCCTGGAACTGCTGGATTCTCTCGCTAGTTCGGAAGCCGAACCTTTGAAAGATTGGAGCGATCGATTGCGGCAGATTAGGGCGATCGAACAACAGCGACAACCTCCCCAACCCAAACCGTAAAATCCCATGAAGCCTGACTCGCTAAAACTGCTTAAATCCAGCAATTGTAAAGTGCGATCGCGCTTTCTCTTTCCCCTCGCTTTTTGCCTTTTGTCTGTTGCTTTTTATATTCCCGTGCACTCACCACTCCCGGCTGCTGCTCAAACTACCGATGCTCGTCAAGCAGAGGGCGATCGGCTAATGCAGCAGGGGATGCAACAGTATCAGACCGATCAATTTCCAGCAGCCCTGAATTCCTGGCAACAGGCACTGCAAATTTATCGCGCTCTCAAAAACCGCCAACGGCAGGGTTTGGCACTAGGCTTTTTGGGAGGTGCTTACCTCAAGCTGGGCAACTCGGCCAAAGCCATTGAGTATTCACAGCAACAGTTAGCCATAGCCCGCGAAATTCAAGACCGCCAACAGGAGGGTTTGGCACTAGGCCTTTTGGGAGCCATTTACGGCTCTGTGGGCAACGATGCTAAAGCAATTGAGTATTTACAGCAACAGTTAGCCATAGCCCGCGAAATTCAAGACCGCCGATCGGAAGGTAGCGCACTAGTTCTTTTGGGAGCCAGCTACAGCTCTCTGGGCAACGATGCTAAAGCCATTGAGTATACACAGCAACATTTAGCAATCGCCCGCGAAATTAGAGACCGCCGATCGGAAGGTAGGGCACTAGGCCTTTTGGGAGCCAGTTACAGATCTCTGGGCAACTGGGCTAAAGCCATTGAGTATTCACAGCAACAGTTAGCGATCGCCCGCGAAATTCAAGACCGTCAAGGGGAGGGTGCAGCACTAGGCCTTTTGGGAAGTTCTTACCACTCTCTGGGCAACTCGGCTAAAGCCATTGAGTATACACAGCAACAGTTAGCCATCGCCCGCGAAATTAAAGACCGCCAACAGGAGGGTTTGGCACTAAGCGTTTTGGGAGACACTTACCGCTCTCTGGGCGACTTTGCCCAAGCCATTGAGTATGCACAGCAACAGTTAGCAATCGCCCGCGAAATTAAAGACCGCCAACAGGAGGGTGGGGCACTGGGCAATTTGGGAGCCGTTTACGGCTTTCTGGGCGACTATACCAAAACCATTGAGTATTCACAGCAGTGGTTAGCTATCGCCCGTGAAATTAAAAACCGCCAATGGGAGGCTTTGGCACTAGGCACATTGGGAGTCGCTTACCGCTCTCTGGGCGACTATACCAAAGCCATTGAGTATTCACAGCTCAGTTTAGCCATCGCCCGTGAAATAAAGGACCGCCAACGGGAGGCTGTGGCACTAGGCCTTTTGGGAGACACTTACCGCTCTCTGGGCGACTTGACCCAAGCCATTGAGTATGCACAGCAACAGTTAGCCATCGCCCGCGAAATTAAAGACCGCGGAGTGGAGGGTCTGGCATTAAGCTTTTTGGGAAGCGCTTACCTCTCTCTGGGCAACTATGCTAAAGCCATTGAGTATGCACAGCAAACTTTAGCCATCGCCCGCGAAATTAAAGACCGCCAACAGGAGGGTTTGGCACTAAGCATTTTGGGACTCACTTACAACTCTCTGGGCAACTCGACCAAAGCAATTGAGTATTTGCAGCAAAATTTAGCAATCGCCCGCGAATTTAAAAACCGCTCTGAGGAGGCTGCGTCACTGAGCAGTTTGGGAATCACTTACAACTCTCTGGGCGACTCGACCAAAGCAATTGAGTATGCACAGCTCAGTTTAGTCATCGCCCGCGAATTTAAAAACCGCCCGATAGAGAATGGGGCACTGAGCAATTTGGGAGTCGCTTACTTCAATCTGGGAAACTATGCCAAAGCCATTGAGTATTTGCAGCAAAATTTAGCAATCGCCCGCGAAATTAATAACCGCCAAAGTGAGGGTGTGGCGCTCAACAACCTTGGAGTGGCATTCTTGAAAGCTGGCAACTCAACAGAAGCCGAGAAAATACTCCTCAATGGGATTCAAGTTTGGGAATCAATGCGTCAAATGCTCGGCTCCAACGACGCGAATAAAGTCTCTATCTTTGAAGGACAAGCTGGCACCTATCGCCTTCTACAACAAGTCCGGGTGGCTCAGAATAACCCGATCGCCGCCTTAGAAATTGCCGAACGGGGACGTGCTCGTGCCTTTGTCGATCTCCTGACACAGCGCTTATCGTCAGGTTCTACCAATCCGGTTATCGCCACTGCTCCCGATCGGGATCAAATCCGCGAAATCGCCAAAGCACAGAACGCCACTTTGGTGCAGTATTCCATCATCTCCGACGAGTTCCAGATTCAGGGCAAGCAAGTAGGACGTGAATCCGCACTCTACATCTGGGTGATTCAACCTACGGGCGAAATTACCTTCCGTCAAGTCGATCTCAAACCCCTCTGGCAGAAGCACAACGCCTCCCTAGCCAGCTTGATCCTGGGCAATCAAGAATTCCTCGCCGTCCGCAGTCGCAGCAGTCTTGGCTCCACCCAACCCCAACCCGACTTACCGACACTACATCAACTGTTGATCGAGCCCATTGCCAGCCTCCTACCCAAAGACCCCAATGCCCGCGTCATTTTCATTCCTCAAGGAGCGCTTTTCCAGGTGCCTTTTCCCGCCCTGCAAGATGAAGGCGGCACTTACTTAATCGAAAAACACACGATTCTCACCGCCCCTTCGATTCAAGTATTGGATTTGACTCGACAGCAACGGCAGAAGTTAGCACAGAAGCCAGCCAACAACGGCAGGGCTCTAGTCTTGGGCAATCCCACGATGCCAAGCGTGTCTCTCTCTCTGGGAGAGCCCAAACAGCAATTGTCTCCTCTACCGGGAGCCGAAGCTGAAGCTAGAGCGATCGCCCCTCTGCTCAATACCCAAGCCATCACAGGCGCACAAGGGACAAAAGCTGCGATCGTCCAAAAAATGCCCCAGGCATCGATTATTCACTTAGCAACCCATGGATTGCTGGATAATGTGCGCGGATTGGCAAGTGCGATCGCCCTGGCTCCTTCTGGTAGCGATGACGGCTTATTGACCGCAGAAGAGATTTTCGACATGAAACTGCAAGCAAATTTAGTCGTTTTGAGTGCCTGTAACACTGGAGAAGGCCGAATTACCGGGGATGGTGTGATTGGCTTGTCACGCGCTTTGATTTCGGCAGGAGTGCCGAGCGTGATTGTTTCTTTATGGGCGGTTCCCGATGCGCCGACATCGGAATTAATGCAATCGTTTTATCAAAACTTGCAAAATAATCCCGACAAAGCACAGGCACTTCGGCAGGCAATGTTAACCACGATGAAAACTCATCCCCAGCCGCGAAATTGGGCAGCGTTCACGTTAATTGGGGAGGCCGAGTAAGTTTTTATTAATAGCGAATTGGCTCCATGTTTTTATCCTAAATTTTATCCTAAATTATATCAATTCCGGTTGTACCGGAATGATAGAGCAGACGGCAGTGCGGTTTCCCTACCCAAAATAACATTGTAGGGAAACGGCACTGCCGTATCCTTTTCGGATACTAATAATTCCGATGCAATCGGAAACGATCTTTATTCTTTAGTCCGCGCAGGCAGACTTTGTTTGTGTAGACGCGGTTTCAACCGCCGAGTTATCTGTGCGTCTCAATCTCAAAACTGATGGGAGTGAACCATCTACTCTACATATTCACATACATTGCACTTTCCCGCAATCTATTTTGCACCCGGTACTTCATCAAGTCTGTGGGTAGAACGAATGATTTTCCCATCTGGGTTGCTTAAGATTTAAGTCAAGTGTTAAGAGGATTTTTTTAGGGCTTTACAACCCGATCCGTCAGAATCTCGACGATTAATTGGCGACAATACATCCGAATTTGTTACTTTGTCGATCGGGGTAAAAAATTTACGACTCATTTAGGATTGCTATATCAACTGTCAACAGTCAACTATCAACTAAGAGGGCGGGCTCTCTTGGCACCGCCCCTACCACAGGTCAACTGTCAACTGTCAACTTACTGCGTAACTTTATGAATGCAGAATCAGCTACAAACATTCTAGATAACCTGGTACAGGAAAAGAGAGGCGAACCATTGAACCGCTTACAGCGAGCAATTATTCAAGGAGTGTTAGATGGTTTGACATACCAAGAAATCAAGAATAACTATGCGATCGCGCGGAACTATCAAATATGCTACTTAGCGCGATACGTTGCTTATCATTTGTGGAAATTGCTGACAGAGGTATTGAAAGATGCAGGAATTATCGACCCGGATGAAAGAGTCCGCAACAAAAATTTGTGGGAGTCCGCGATGAGAGTGGCGCAGCAAAGCGTGCAGTCGGAATCTGTACAAAAAAGTCAACCCCCCCTACCGCCCGATCCGATGCTGGACAGAAAACTGCGAATGCGTTACCGAATTACCGAACAGTTGGTAAGTACCGAGTTTAGCGATACTTATCTTGCGGGAGATGAAGATGTGCCCGATCGCCCTTTATGTGCAGTCAAACGTTTGAAAAGTCACTCGATCGAAACAACCAAGTTGTTCGAGCGGGAAGCGCGAGTATTGTGCAAATTGGGCAAGCACGATCGCATACCGGAACTGTTAGCTCGCTTTCAGGAAGAGCCATATTTCTATTTGATAGTTGAATTCATTTATATCTGAAAGAGGACTAATGAATTATATTCTTCAGTCCTCTTTTAGAGGACTGGTGCTATGAGACAGGGAATTAATTCTCTGGCGGACTGTGGAATTAATCTTTGTTCGCGCTCGCGTCTCAATCTCAAAACTGATGGAAGTGAACCATCTACTTTACATATTCACATACTTTGCACTTTCCCGCAATCTATTTTGCACCCCGTACTTCATCAAGTCTGTGGGTAGAACGAATGATTTTTCCATTGGGACTGCTTAAGATTTAACTAAAGAATGAATCGACATATCGGGGTTTTTAAATTATGTTAGACATCAAAACCAATCCTAACGATCGCCTTTATTTAAATCAATATCCAAACGATCTCGCCACATCAATATTTCCGGCTAACAGCGACTTGCTCAACGGAGCGATCGAGCCATTGAATATTCCTGGTTATAGTGCTGAATCTAGCTTGACTAATATCACAGCATCCAGCATCGACCAACAGACACAGAGCGCAGATTTTATTGTAGCTAATGCAGCCCAGGGCCTCAGTTTCTCTGCGAGCGATCGAGTTACTGGCGATGTCGCCGATTCTCAACTCAAACCGCAGTCACAATCGGCGATCGCAAACGCAGATCCGCTAACAGGAACGATATCTGCTTCTCAGTTGAATTTCGCCGATCCAGGTAACTCTCTTTCGACAGCTCGTAATATTGTTGGTGTTGAAAATGGTAGCATCAACTTAACTGATTTTGTCGGCACAGGCGATCGCGACGATTTCTACCGCTTCGATATCAACACTAAGAGCAATTTTAACCTGCGTCTGGATGGTTTAAGCAGGGATGCTAATGTCAGGTTAATTCACGATAGAAACCGCAACGGTGGTGTGGATAGTGGTGAAACTATTGCCAGCTCTATTGAGATTGGCACCATCCCGGACGTGATTAATGTACCCAATCTGGTTCCAGGAACATACTATGTTCAAGTCTCTAGCTTCTTCAACAACAACTCTACTAATTACAACGTGAATTTTTCTGCAACCTCTATTCCTGTAGTGCCAGATATTACCACACCTAATGGTGTTTACAATACTAACTACGGCTACGGTTTAGTGAATGCAAATGCAGCAGTTTCCCACACCTTAAATCTTTCAAGTCTTTTCCCCGCTCTTCCAGATATGGGTGGGAATAACTGGGCGCTAGATGTGATAAATGCGCCGGAAGTTTGGAATCAAAACATTACAGGAAATGGCATTGTTGTAGCTGTCGTGGATACTGGTGTTGACTACACCCATCCCGATTTGGATGGCAATATTTGGCAGAATAATGATGAAATTGCTGGAAATGGTATCGATGACGATCGCAACGGATTTATTGATGATATTCGGGGTTGGGATTTTGTGTCTAGCGACAACGACCCAAGAGATCAGATCGATAATAACCCTATAGGTAAGAATTTCTATGGTCACGGCACTCACGTAGCAGGTTCGATCGCGGCAGAGCGAAATGATTTTGGCATCACAGGAGTTGCGTACAATGCAAAGATTATGCCTGTGAGAGTATGGCCCGCCTCTAGTCCCGGCTCGCCGAATAATGTTGCTGCTGGAATTCGCTATGCTGCTGATAAGGGAGCAAATGTAATTAACCTCAGTGGTTCTTACCTTTCCACTCAGGTGAATGACGCAATTGAGTATGCAAATAATAAAGGCTCTGTTGTGGTTATGGCAGCCGGAAACTCGGGTGTTGACCAACCAGGTTATCCAGCTCGTAAGGCCGATCGCTTGGGAATTGCAGTGGGCAGCATAGATGTAAACGGCAGGATGGCTGACACCTCGAACCGTGCGGGTTCCACACCTTTGGATTACCTAGTTGCTCCGGGAGTAGACATCTATTCTACAACTCCCTATAGCACCTATGACACCCTAACTGGCACATCTATGGCAACGCCACAAGTAGCGGGTGTAGCGGCTTTAGTTTTGAATGCCAATCCGACTTTAACTCCGGCTCAAGTTGAGAACATTTTGACGACAACAGCTAATCGAAATGGGTTGATAGGATAGCATTGCAAATCCCCACTTAAGTCCTGCGGACATTAATCGAGCATTAGAGCAGACGGCTCTGAATATGGACGATCTAAACACGCCAGGTTTTGATGTTGGATTTGACTATGCCAGTGGATAATCGTTTGATTCAAGCCGATCGCACGATCGCTAAAATTGTCGTCTAATTCAGATTAGAGTCCCCATCCCTGCCGCGAGATCGGGGAGACAGAGTAAGCTTCTATGAAGGTCGATCGCCTGTGGCAGATTGAGGCGATCGCGCGACGACGGCAGAAAGAGCGATCAAGCTAATTCTCTAAATTCCAACTCTAGAATCCTATGCTGTATTCCCCATTTAAGCGACTCAAATCAACCCACTCTAGGCTCACTCATGTTTTCCTAGCTTCCATTTCCCTGTTCCTGCTTGCCACTATGTCTCTATTAACTACTCCTGACTCTCTCTTCCCAGCGATCGCTCAAACTATGGATGCTCGTCAAGCAGAGGGCGATCGGCTTGTGGAGCAGGGGCTTCAACAGTTTCAGACCGGCCAATTCCCAGCAGCCCTGAATTCTTGGCAACAGGCACTGCAAATTTATCGCGCCCTCAAAAACCGCCAAGGGGAAGGGAATGCACTGGGCATTTTGGCAGGTGTTTATCACTCTCTGGGCAACTATACCAAAGCTATTGAGTATTCACAGCAGAGTTTAGCCATCGCCCGCGAAATTAAAGACCGCTACGGGGAGGGTATGGCACTAGGCAATTTGGGAAACACTTACGGTTCTCTGGGCAACTCGGCCAAAGCCATTGAGTATTCCCAGCAGAGTTTAGCCATCGCTCGTGAAATTAAAGACCGCCTTGTGGAAGGTCGGGTACTGAATAATTTGGGATTCGTTTACAACTCTCTGGGCAACTCGGCCAAAGCCATTGAGTATTCACAGCAGAGTTTAGCCATCGCTCGTGAAATTAAAGATCGCTACGGGGAAGGTCGGGTACTGAATAATTTGGGAACTGCTTACCATTCTCTGGGAAACTATGCCAAAACCATTGAGTATTCACAGCAGAGTTTAGAGATCGCCCGCGCAATTAAAGAGCGCGAAGGGGAAGGTAATGCACTGGGCAATTTGGGACTGGCTTACGGTTCTCTGGGCAACTATACCAAAGCCATTGAGTATGCACAGCAGACTTTAGCCATCGCCCGCGAAATTAAAGACCGCCAAAGGGAGGCTTTCACACTAGGCATTTTGGGAAACGCTTACCACAATCTGGGCAACTCGGCCAAAGCCATTGAGTATGCACAGCAGAGTTTAGCCATCGCCCGCGAAATTAAAGACCGTCAAAGAGAGGCTTTCGCACTAGGCATTTTGGAAGGTGCTTACAGCTCTCTAAACGACTCTGCCAAAGCCATTGAGTATGGTCAGCAACAGTTAGCCATCGCCCGCGAAATTAAAGACCGCAAGGGGGAAGGTTGGGCACTGGGCAATTTGGGAGGTGCTTACAACTCTCTGGGCAACTATGCCAAAGCCATTGAGTATTCACAGCAGAGTTTAGCCATCGCTCGTGAAATTAAAGACCGCAAGGGAGAAGGTCAGGTACTGAATAATTTGGGATTCGTTTACATCAATCTGGGCAACTCGGCCAAAGCCATTGAGTATTCACAGCAGAGTTTAGCCATCGCTCGTGAAATTAAAGACCGCTACGGGGAAGGTCGGGTACTGAATAATTTGGGAACTGCTTACCATTCTGTGGGAAACTATGCCAAAACCATTGAGTATTCACAGCAGAGTTTAGAGATCGCCCGCGCAATTAAAGACCGCTACGGGGAAGGGGCAGCACTGGCCAATTTGGGAAACGCTTACGGTTCTCTGGGCAACTATGCCAAAGCGATCGAGTACACACAGCAGACTTTAGCCATCACCCGCGAAATTAAAGACCCCAAGGGGGAAGGGGCAGCACTGGCCAATTTGGGAAACGCTTACCACAATCTGGGCAATTATGCCAAAGCGATCGAGTATACACAGCAGACTTTAACCATCGCCCGCGAAATTAAAGACCGCAAGGGGGAAGGGGCAGCACTGGGCAATTTGGGAAACACTTACGGTTCTCTGGGCAACTATGCCAAAGCTATTGAGTATTCACAGCAGACTTTAGCCATCGCCCGCGAAATTAAAGACCGCAAGGGGGAAGGGGCCGCACTGGTCAATTTGGGAATCGTTTACCTCTATTTGGGCAACTATGCCAAAGCGATCGAGTATATAAAGGAGAGTTTACTCATCGTCCGCGAAATTAAAGACCGCGAAAGTGAAGGTGCGGCGCTCAACAACCTCGGATTGGCTTTCTTGAAAGCTGGCAACTTAACAGAAGCTGAAAAAATGCTCATCAATGGGATTCAAGTTTGGGAATCAATGCGTCAAATGCTCGGCTCCAACGACGCGAATAAAGTCTCCATCTTTGAAGGACAAGCTAAGACTTATCGGACTTTACAAGAAGTCCGAGTGGCTCAGAATAACCCAATCGCCGCCTTAGAAATTGCCGAACGGGGACGCGCTCGTGCCTTTGTCGATCTACTCACACAACGCTTATCAACTGGTGATGCCAATTCGGTCATCGCCTCTGCTCCCAACCAGGAGCAAATCGCACAAATCGCCAAAGCACAGAATGCCACTTTGGTACAGTATTCCATCATCCACGACAACTTCCAGATTCAAGGAAAAAGCGAACCGCGTGAATCCGCGCTCTACATCTGGGTGATTCAACCCACAGGCGAAATTACCTTCCGCGAGGTAGACCTCAAACCTCTCTGGCAGCAGCACAAGGCCTCTCTAGCCAGCTTGATCGTTGGCCACCAAGAATTCCTGGCTGTCCGCAGTCGCAGCAGTCTTGGCTCCACCCAACCCCAACCCGACTTACCGACACTGCATCAACTGCTGATCGATCCCATTGCCAGCCTCCTACCCAAAGACCCCAATGCCCACGTCATTTTCATTCCCCAAGGTTCCCTGTTCCAGGTGCCCTTCCCCGCCCTGCAAGATGCCAACGGCACTTACTTAATCGAAAAACACACGATTCTCACCGCCCCTTCGATTCAAGTATTGGATTTGACTCGACAACAACGACAAAAGTTAGCACAGAAGCAATCCCACAGCGGCAGGGCTCTAGTATTGGGCAATCCCACCATGCCAAGCGTGTCTCTCTCTCTGGGAGATCCCAAGCAGCAATTGTCTCCTCTACCTGGAGCCGAAGCTGAAGCGATCGCGATCGCCCCGCTTCTCAACACCCAAGCCATCACGGGCGCTCAAGGGACAAAAGCTGCGATCGTTCAAAAAATGCCCCAAGCATCGATTATTCACTTAGCAACGCATGGATTGCTGGATGATGTGCGCGGATTGGGAAGTGCGATCGCCCTGGCTCCTTCTGGTAGCGATGACGGCTTATTGACAGCAGAAGAGATTTTTGATATGAAACTTCAAGCAAATTTAGTCGTTTTGAGTGCCTGCAACACTGGAGAAGGGAGAATTACCGGGGATGGGGTGATTGGTTTGTCGCGCGCTTTGATTTCCGCCGGAGTGCCGAGTGTGATTGTTTCTTTATGGGCGGTTCCCGATGCGCCGACATCGGAATTGATGCAGGCATTTTATCAAAACTTGCAAAATAATCCCGACAAAGCACAGGCACTTCGGCAGGCAATGTTAACCACGATGAAAACTCATCCTGGGCCGCGAAATTGGGCGGCGTTCACGTTAATTGGGGAGGCAGAGTAAGGACGATCGCTCTAATCTGCTTGTCGCGATCGATCTGATATATGTTGTGCATTGAAATTGTATATTTCAATCCCATATCAAAAATTGTAAAATCCTCTCCCCCTCTTCCCCTCTAATACCATATACAATCTAGATGCACGACAGCTTACTGCCCCTATCGCGAAACTGGCGGTAGCAAAACTTCTGCTTCCTTCTCGATGTTAGCTTCCTCCAAAATCGGCTCTAAAACCGGAGAAGGAATCGGCACTTCTTCAACTACCTGATGCTTTTCCAAAGTCAAACGAGACTGAGACGAACCAGACAATCTTTTCAACAATTTCGGTGTCGGATCGTACAACAAATAAATAATTCGATCGCCTGCTTGCCAAATCTGAGTCGCCGACACTACTTGCAAGTATCCTTGCCTTTCCAGCAGCAGCGGCGCCAACTCCCCGGCTTTAACCAAAGCTTGTAAGTGAGCAATCTGAAACTGCAATCCCTCACTTTTTAACTCAGTTTCCCCCAATTTTACTTCGCCGTCGCTCAAATATTCGTTCCAATCCTTCAGCGACAAATCCGAGACAAAAGCTTGATTGATTTTAGTCGGATTTGCAGGCGTATTTGCTTGCGGATCTTTGGGGAATATTGCCAAAACCCTCGGCGGTGCAAACTCTTCCGCCGCTCGCTGAGCTAACACTAAGTTTACCTCGCCGTTGTTAGTCATTGCCAAAAAAGTTCCCATCGAATCGAGTCCGGCTTCTTCTAACACGCTGTGGTCGAGTGCACTGCTCAAAAACACCCGCAAACCTTCTCGTTCTGCTTGTGCACAAGCTTCCGGGTCGGTGTCAATAATTGCCACCGATTCTCCGCGTTCTTGAAACAAGCGAGCAATTAGTCTGCTCAAAGGATTTGACCCCACAATAGCAGCACCGGTTGCGGATTTTGAGGTGATGCCCAAAAGTTGAGCGATCCGTCCGGCCGTTAGTCCCTGGACGAAAACTGTCATAATAATTGTTAGGAAAACTAAGGCTTTAATCGAGTCGCCGCCGTTGATTCCCCGCTGCGTGAGCAAAATTGCAAATAAAGATGCGATCGACGCTGAGACAATTCCCCTCGGCGCTACCCAACAAACAAATAATTTCTGCCGCCAATTCAGTCCGCTGTTCCAAGTGCAAAGCCAAACGTTGATCGGCCGCACTACCCACATTAAAGCTAAAACTGTAAACAAACTTCCCCAACCGAGGGCGACCACACTAGCGAGCGATAAATCGGCCGCCAGCAGCACGAACAGCATCGAAATAGCCAGGACTGTCAGTTGACCTTTAAACCTCCTCAGCAGCCTTTCTTCCGGCACAGCAGCGGCTCTGAGGACGATGCCGGAGAGGACTGTTGCCATCAGTCCCGATTCGCTGCGGATTTCTTCTGCTAAGCCGAAAAATCCCCACAAACCGGCTAAAACTACTAAGTTTTTGAGGTCTTCCGAGAGAAATTGCGATCGCTTGAGAATGAATCCCAGCAGCCAACCTCCCGCAACTCCGACGACTGCGCCAACGAAGAGTCGGACGATTAAATCTCGGAACAAAACCAGCAAATCAGGATTGCCGTTCAAAATAATATTCAGCACCAATACTGCCAGAATTGCCCCGACAGGATCGATTAAAACGCCTTCTGCTTCTAGCAAGGCGGCGACTTGTTTGTCAACAGATACTTGTTTGAGCAAAGGGCCGATTACTGTCGGGCCTGTGACGACTACTAGAGAAGCATACAAAAATGCGATCGGCCAGGGAAATTCCCCCAACCAGTGTGCGGCCATTCCGCCGCCAATTAGGGTAATTAAAGTGCCTACGGTAACTAAATTGCGGATGCTGCCGGAAAGTTTTCCTAAATCTCGCAATTCCAAATTCAAGCCGCCTTCAAACAGAATTAACGCTACGCAAAGCGATACCATAACTTCCAAACCGCTGCCCAGCAGATTCGGGTGCAGCACTCCCAAGCAGTCTGGGCCGGCTAAAATTCCAAACAACAGCAAAAAGACGATCGCCGGAACTTTCAGATAAGCGGCGATAACTTGAGCGCTGATGCCACAGATGACGGTCATGACCATCAACTGGGTGATGTTAAAGGGGATTTCCATAGATATAATTGTTACAGGCTGCCCGCTTAGTTTTAAATGTTCGATCGCGGGTAATTGGAGTGCAGGCGCTATTTTCGGCGCAGCTTACAAACTCGGCACGGCCCTGCATTTTTCCCAATAAGATTAAAAAACCTTGATAGTCGCTATAACTTTATCAGATAATTCTCTTGGCGTCAAAGATGGCAGCAAGCTGTAGCTAAGCGAGAGATTGTCTGTTAGGTTCCAGAGTCTAATGGAGATGCGGGGAGAGAGGGAGAGGATTTGACGAGTTTTGATGTGGAGTCAATCTCAAATCTCCAATAGCAAGATTTGGTGGCTTTTCAATTACAGAGCGCTCAAACCCTCAGATTCATTTGTGGAGTCAATCTCCTATCTAAAAAACTCTAAAATCACAAGATTCATCTGTAGAGTCTCTCTAAAATCTAAAATCAATCATCGATTGGCATCCTGCCACCTGCGAAAAAACTCCGATAGAATTGCCGGCGAAATTCGCCCTTCCAGCCAATCTAAAGCCTGGTTTTGCTGGGGTGCGGCCCGATAAAATTTGCACGCATCAATCAGCCGAATCGGAGAATTAGTGACAATAGATTGAGAGCGCCATTTTTGTGCAAACTCGGTAATAATAGCCGGAGAAATTTGTTTTTGCAGCCAATCTAAAGCTTGGTCTTGTTGTGCTAAACCGCGATAAAATTTGCCCACATCTATCAATCGCAAATTACTGTCTTGAGGTAAGGCAGTTGCCCGCCATTTTTGAGCAAATTCCCCTAAAACAGAGGTAGGAACCTGACTTTGCAGCCAAATTAAGGCAGTATCTTGGCTAGCGCTAGCTTTATAAGACGAGAATACCTGAGTCAGCCGCACGCCTGATATGGGAGCAGGAGTCGGCGGCGGGGCGGGTGTGGGCGCTGGAGGGGGGACAACTACTTTGGGAGATTTTCGCATCAAAGCGGCCCAAGTTTTGAGGGTTGCAATGCCATCTGGATTGAAACCTTGAGATTTCTGAAACGAGATGAGGGCCGCTGTGGTGGTGGCTCCAAATTTACCATCCATCGCGCCTTGATAAAAACCTTTAATTCTTAATTCCCTCTGGATGTCTGCAACTTTATAACTTTGGGCGCCTTCTCGGACGCTTTCAAAAATATTGGTGTCTACATTGCCCGAGATGCCGGACACGCTGCCGGTGTCGCTGTACTGCCAAAAAGTCCAAGTTTTCCAGCCGCCGGGAACCCAAGGTTCTTCAGCACTGGTATAGTGAGCAATCCACAGTGGGTAATCGGCAAACCGTTTTGTCCCCAGGTTGTCCCAGAAACCGGGGTAGGTGTAGATAATCGGCCGCATCAAGGTGGCTTTTTCGACTGCTTGTAACCAAATTGCGGCTCGATCGCAGAATTCACCCACACTCAAACCGCCTGTAGTTTCCAAATCCAAGACTGCCGGCAAATCCCCCGGTTCGAGTTTTACAGTTTTCAAGAACAAATCTATTTGCCCTTGAACGCTGCTTGCAGGTCGAAAAAAGTGGTAAGCACCGCGTTGAATCCCCGCTGCTTTCATAGCCGCCCAATTGCGGGCGAAAGTTTGGGCCACTAACGTTGCACCCTCCGTCGCTTTGACAAAACTGAAGGCAATACCATCCCGGGCAACTGCTTGCCAATTGATATTGGGCTGGTAGTCGGAAACATCTATACCGCGAATACTCATATTACGAAGAGTTGAGAAAAGCTGGTTTGGTCTGAAGCAGCGACTCGATTAAGGGTACATTAAATTGTAATGCTAAGTCGCTAAGTGTTTTTTTTTGCAGGGGAGATTGTGCAAATGAACTTCGATCGAATAGAGCCGGGCCCTGGTGAAGAGTCTGTTTGGGATTACCCGCGTCCCCCTCGCCTTGAGGAATCGACCAAACACGTACAGATAGTTTTTAATGGAGTGACGATCGCAGACACGCGCCGCCCTCAGCGGGTATTGGAGACAAGCCACCCTCCGGTTTACTATATCTGCCCCGAAGACATCAAAATGGAATATTTGCACAAAACTTTACAGGGCTCTTGGTGTGAGTGGAAGGGACAAGCCGGTTATTACACTGTGACGGTAGAGTCCAAAGAAGTAGTAAATGCGGCTTGGTTTTATCCCAATCCTAATCAGGTTTTTGCAGCTATTAAAGATTATGTGGCTTTTTATCCGAGCAAAATGGATGCCTGTTATGTGGACGGGGAATTAGTGCAATCTCAACCAGGGGATTTTTACGGCGGCTGGATTACCAAAGATATTGTGGGCCCGTTTAAGGGAGGGCCAGGAACTTGGGGGTGGTGAGGGAATGTTGAGTGTTGAGTTTTGAGTTTAAAACAGGGGCAGAAACCACGTTTTTTTACGCAAAACCTTGTTACAAGCATCGACCCCTTTTTAACAACCAGGTTTCTTGAGTTTTTTTGTCCCGTGAATGAGTTAAGGAATGGCGCTCAAATCTGTTTTTTACACCGCCAAAATCAACAGTAAACAATCAAGTAATAATTTAATAAATCTCTAAGGTAGTAATGATGAATCAATGCAATGCAGGCAGGGAATAAAGTCAGGCGTTAGTTTATTCCCTTAAATATTAGATAGTGTAGTAAATACAGCCAATGGTACGAAACAAATACTAAGATAAGTTAATAGTTGAGACTAGCTTTGTTGCTGCTTTATTGTTTATTCGGATCTGCGCTGTGTCTGTTGAATTTCTCCCGCCATCTAACTCACAAGAAAAACTACCAAAAAATCTATCTTTAGAGTCTACTCTTAAGGATTTGGCTGTATTAAATTTTCAAGTTGAAGCTTCATCCCTAGCCAAAGAAGTAGCCCGGTTTTTTCAAGCTCACCCGCTGCTTCCGGGAGTTATCTTGACCGTAAATGGCGAATTTTTAGGGATGATATCGCGCAGGCGATTTATGGAACGCATGAGCCGCCCTTACGGACTAGATACATTTGCTGGCCGACCAATTATGGCTTTGTATCAAATAGCTCAAACTGATATTTTGATTTTACCAGGAGTAGCCTTAATTGTCGTGGCAGCTCAGCGAGCCATGCAGCGGCAGCCCGAACTGCTTTACGACCCGATTGTTGTGCAGTTAGAACCTCAAGTTTACCGACTGTTAGACGTGCATCAAGTATTGGTAGCTTTATCCGAAATTCACCAACAAGCTACTGGGTATATTAGGCAACTGTATTACAATTTATCGGTAACACAAGCCGAGTTAGAAGCAGCTAATTCTCAATTAAAATCAGCTAATTCCGAATTGTATCGCCTTGCGAACTCAGATGGGTTAACTCAGGTGGCGAACCGCCGCTGTTTTAACGAATACTTCGAGAAAAAATGGCAGGAATTGGGACAAGAAGCAGCAGAACTATCTTTAATTTTATGCGATATTGACTTTTTTAAACAATACAACGATACTTACGGACATCAAGCGGGAGACGCTTGTTTGCAACAGGTAGCGAAAACTATTGTTGAGGCTGTAAATTACTCAACAGGCGAAGTTTCGGGGGAGACTCTGGTAGCTCGTTACGGAGGCGAAGAATTTGCAGTGATTTTGCCTCGGACTTCACCTGAAATAGCTGTCTCGATTGCAGAGAAAATTCGACTGTGGATAAAAGAACTAGAAATAGAACACATTAATTCGGAGGTGTGTTCTTCCGTGACGCTGAGTATGGGGGTAGCGAGTACGGTTCCTCGATCGTCCACTGCACAAAAAAACTTGATTGCAGCGGCAGACCGCGCGCTTTATCAAGCTAAAGACAAAGGACGCGATCGAGTGATTTTAGATGTTAGATTTTAGATTTTAGATTGGAAAAAGTGATCCACAGATTTATCCGTTGGCTTGTTTAATGGTTTCGATTAGAGATTGTCTGGCAAGTCGCCGATCGACCTGCCGATGCTAGCGAGCAATTTCTCCAAAGCTTTCATCTGCTTGACGGTGAACGTGGGTACATTTTTCCCCAACTCCCAACGGCTGATGGTTTGCGACGAAACGCCAAGTTCTCGCGCCAAATCTTCCTGACTCATCTCCAGTTCTTCCCCGAGCTTCTTCAAATGCGACTCTTCATCTTCTGGTCGCGGAACGGGCTTTTTCGGCCTAACTTCGATCGCAGATTTTTCCGCTCAGATGCTTAAACATCTTACTTCCTTCCTCGGAGAAGATTATCTACTTGTAATTCTTCCTGACTCTTCCTTCGCGTTTTTCACGTCTTCGCGGTTCAATCATACTAATTTTTCCGACCCGAAAACAGTAATTAAACAACAAACAGATCGCGCCACGGTACGACGCATAGCTGGAGGGGTGCGATCGCTCCTATTCTCATTTGAAATGTTATCGGGCGAGCGTCCCGTGCCTACAAAGACTCGCACCAAGCACGCTCCGCCGTCCAGTGTCTGTCTGAAGATTCATAAATCCTCAACCCATCCAACCCGGCATTTTGGATCATCTCCTCAACTTCATCCACCGTAAATGCTGCTTGCAACGAGTCGCTGAATAACTGTTTCTGATGCGAGTTGCAATCTCCCGCATACATCTCGACTAAATTAGTCCTCATTGCCTCATCCATAGGTCGGAGTAAATCCCGCAAAAATATTGCTCCGTTCGGTTTTAAGACCCGCTTGACTTCCTGCAAAAACGGCAGTGGATCTGGCAAATGGTGAATAATGCTGTTGGAAATAACCATGTCAAAATAATTGTCAGGGTAAGGCATTGCCTTAGCATCAATTAATTCGAGATTAATTTGCGATCGCGCGCCAGCCTTTTCCACATTTTCCGCCCCGACTTTCAGCATATTTGCCGACAAATCGATGCAAGTCAATTTCCATGCTGGCCGGAGTTGACAAAGAGCGATGGGAATTCTCGCCGTACCCGTCCCCGCATCCAAAACGTTTCCAAAAACCGGCCCCAAGACCGCAGCACTCTGAGCAAAAGCAGCATTAACCTCAGTAAAGTCCATCGAATCGTATTCGATCGCCTCTGCCAAGGAATCCATCACTTCCGGTTCCAAAACTCGCTGCATAAAATTTATCTCGTTATCTGGCATTTCCATATAGGGATTCAGTTTCGCCTGCACAAGCTCGACTAACTCCGGTTCCATATATTCGTAATTGTCGGGGACTTGCAGGCAAATAACTTTCTTGCCTTCGAGACTTTCGGGAAATTTGCTGCGAAGTCGATCGCCATGCTTCTTCTCCATCACAAATATCAAATCTGCCCAACCGACAAGACCCTCAGTTACTCTAATTCTTGCACCTTTTTCCGTTCCTGCCGATCGCACGCTGTAGCCACTAATCTTCTCGCATATCTTCTCGGCAGTCAAACTTCTCCACTTATTCTGACTGCACACAAACAATATCTTGATTTTATCCACGAGTTTAAAAAGCAAAATTCGATCTTATCTTCGTTAATCCGCGTTAATCCGCCTACATCTGCGGTTAAAAATCTTAGTCCAATTTTCCTCCGAGCGCACCTTACATACTACCAATACTGTATTTTGTCAAACTGACCCACAGCTCCGTTACAATTCTTAAACCCTCAAATGCGGATTTTGCATAAACAATTGTGTTTATTACATTTGCAGAGTTCGTTAATTTTACGGTTTTAAAAGCTTTCAGCGTCAAAAATTTAAATTAGTCATAATGCCCCTGGATTTTGAAAATCCTACCATAAGCCTCAAAGCAAGTAAATAGGTAAAATAATTGAGAATGAAGTCAATACTTTGGGTCGTATTTAGATTTTCTTAAGAATTGAGGGGTCAAAATAGATCGAACATTTAAAACTAAATCGACTTTTAGATTGTTTTTGCTTATTAAAGTAGCTGGAATTGCCCCGAAGACTCATCGACCCTCAAAAATAGATACAGATGGTCGATCGCACAATGGCATCAAACCAAACTCGATCGAACTCTGCTAGAATTAGTAAAACGAAGTCGTTATGAGTTTAAGTAAAGAGCTATGACCAACGAAACCGTAGAAAACCTAGTAATTATCGGCTCAGGGCCCGCAGGCTACACCGCAGCAATCTACGCCGGGAGGGCAAACCTGAAACCCGTAGTGTTTGAAGGCTACCAAGCGGGAGGCGTCCCCGGCGGTCAACTGATGACCACCACAGAAGTAGAAAACTTCCCCGGCTTTCCCGAAGGCATCACCGGGCCGGAACTAATGGATCGCATGAAAGCTCAAGCAGTGCGCTGGGGTGCCGAATTATACACAGAAGATGTAATTTCGGTGGATTTGACCAAGCGTCCGTTTACAGTGCGAGCGGAAGACCGAGAAATTAAAACCCACACGATAGTAATAGCTACAGGCGCGACCGCCAAACGGCTGGGGCTGCCTAGCGAACACGTATTTTGGAGTCACGGCATTTCTGCCTGTGCCATTTGCGACGGCGCTACCCCACTTTTTAAAGGAGTAGATTTAGCTGTAATCGGCGCGGGCGACACAGCAGCGGAAGAATCTATTTATTTGACAAAATACGGCTCTCACGTACATATGCTGGTGCGGCGCGATCAAATGCGCGCCAGCAAAGCCATGCAAGACCGAGTGCTGAGCAATCCCAAAATTACCGTTCACTGGAACACCGAAGCAGTGGATATTTTGGGCGAAGCGGGCGGCAAAATGGACGGGGTGAGACTTAGAAATATCGTGACAGGCGCTGAGAGCGATTTGCTGGTGAAAGGATTGTTTTATGCGATCGGTCACACTCCCAACACTCAACTGTTCCAAGGTCAGTTAGAACTCGACGAAGTAGGCTATATCGCCACCAAACACGGTTCGGTAGAAACCAGCGTTGAGGGAGTCTACGCCGTCGGCGACGTGCAAGACCACGAGTTTCGCCAAGCAATTACCGCCGCCGGCAGCGGCTGCATGGGGGCCATGCTGGCAGAACGTTGGCTGTCAGTCAACGGTTTAGCTCAGGAATTCCGCCAAACCGAGGAATCCGAGCAACCCGTCGCAGCGCCGGAAGCTCAAAAAGTACGCAAAACCAGCGCGAACTTTGATATCCAAGACACGCGCCACGAAGGAGGTTATGCTTTGCGGAAGTTGTTCCACGATAGCGATCGACTGATTGTGGTCAAATATGCCTCTCCGAGTTGCGGCCCTTGCCACAGCCTCAAGCCGATTTTGAGCAAAGTAGTAGATGAGTTCGATGGCAAAATCCACTACGTGGAAATTGACATCGAAGAAGATCCAGAAATTGCTGAAAATGCTGGCGTGATTGGTACACCGACGATTCAGTATTTCAAAGACAAAGATATGGTGGCTGAGCTCAAGGGAGTTAAGCCGAAAAGCCAGTACCGCGAGTTAATTGCCAGTAATTTGTAGGAAGTCGATCGATTTTAGATTTCAGGTTCGCTAAGGGAGATTTAACTTAAACTCGACTTGCGTCCCGCCTGCCAAAAACACAGTTTCTCCCCTGCGCGCCAGTCCCATGCAGGGGAGAAACCGGTTTTTTTGTAGCGGTATCGCGCGAAAAAACCCGGTTTGTCGCGAGTGTTTGGCGAAGGAGAAAGAGGATTTTGGAGTGTTCCGAGTTTTTTCGCCGGAGTGCTACTAAAATCGAAAAGTCTTATATAGGTCGATCGTCATTATGGCTCAAAGCCGCCTCCGACTGCCGCGATTTCTCAACAGTGCCTCACCGTCAAGCCTGTCAATGAAAATGATGTGGGCAGGTTTGACAATAACTGCCGTGTTTGTATTGGTAGCCACCTTGTCTCCAGCTATGCAAGCTTGGGGATGGCTGCAAAATCCTACCGAGGCTTTGATTAACCCCATCCACGAACCGCCGTCGGCGAATTATTGGTTTGGTACTAGCCGCAGCGGCTACGATGTGTTTTCCCGCACGCTGTTTGCTTCTCGGGCTGCTTGGCAAGTGGTAATTTTAGCCACTGCTTTGAGTTTGTTTATCGGTGTGCCGCTGGGTTTGGTTAGCGGTTATTTGGGCGGTAAGCTCGATCGAGTGTTGTTATTTTTAATGGATACAATTTATACTTTGCCGGGGCTTCTACTTTCTTTGACGCTAGCGTTTGTAGTGGGGAAAGGAGTTTTGAATGCTGCGATCGCCCTGAGCATTTCCTACATCCCTCAATACTACCGCGTCGTCAGGAATCACACCGTCAGCGTCAAAACCGAATTATTTGTCGAAGCCGCGCGAGCAATGGGTGCTGACACTTGGACAGTGCTTTCGCGCTACCTGTTTCTGAATGTGATTCAGAGCGTACCTGTGCTGTTTGCGCTCAACGCTGCCGATGCAATTTTAACATTAGGAGGTTTGGGATTTCTCGGATTAGGACTTCCCGAAGCAACTCCTGAATGGGGACACGACTTGCGTTTAGCTTTAGATGCGCTACCTACTGGCATTTGGTGGACGGCTTTGTTTCCCGGTTTGGCGATGACTTTAATGGTGGTGGGACTGTCTTTGGTGGGGGAAGGATTAAACGAGTTTGTGAACCCTCGCCTGCGGAATCAGCAGTAATTTGTCTCGCGGTTAAATTAAGTTCGCAGTCAGGACTTTAGTGCTTATTCACAAATATAAAAAAAACTGAAGTCCTGACTACAACCGGCGCTATAAAGAGATGGTTATATCGACGCGATTAATTACTAAATCTTTCTCTCAAGAAGGTGAATTCTTTCTAGTAAACCTTCGTTGGGCTGTCAATATAGACACGGATCTGAAATTTTTCTTGATAGCTTCATCCCCTAAAGGTCAAGCCACATAATTTAAACCCGAGTAGAGGATAAAGCAAGGCTCTGTGCTTTCTGATGACACGCTGTAAATAATAACAAAATTTTGAGCATCGCACCAACGTCCTACCGTTCGATTGCTTTAAGTATCCTGGAGTTTAGGCCTTCTCTAACCATAGCAAGCACATCGCTAACTGGGTAAATTTTTCTTCCCTAGCGGAGTTATCGTTGGCCGACTGTTGCAGCAACGCCCGCTGTGGCTTTTGTTTCGTCTGCTTGAAATTATCAAGACAATTCGGGAATGCTACCTAAAATTGATTGAGGGGCTTTATCGGATCTTCATACTGTCACGATATATTTAAAGGAATCGTGAAGTTATACTTCCGGGAGATGGCAAATTGTGTTGTTTGTGAGTACGTGCGATCGCGCAACTGCGAACCGAAAGCCAAAAAATTTAGAGAAATCCGCAGCCGAGAGTTGCGCGGCGGGTTAACTCTCAGTAGAATTTATCCTGGTGGTTTTTGCCACTGACGCGACAAACTCGTGTAGAACTGCTTAAATAAGAATGTGACGTTAAGAACTTAATGTGATTTAACATCAAAATTAAACCCAATTTCTGAGATTTGAGCTAACTTAACAATGAAAGCCCCTGTTGCATTACTCAACCCGCAACGCTTCATTGGGGGTCAGAGTCGGTCTCTAATCCAGAGTTGCCGGCTTAAAACTAAAGCTACGAGCTTTATTCAATCGCAGATTGCGTATGATTCAATTCAGGGAAACAGGGTAATGATGGGTGTATCTACACGGATTGTATTGGTTCCAATTTGGGCAACTCAAAAATTGTCTGCTAACTGTCTGGCCAACTACGCCGCAGCCGTTCACCCAGATATACGCAGAAAACAGCGCCGTTCGATCGTGCCAAAGTTTTTGCGGGCCGTTCTCAGGATTTAGCAGAGCCGGACATAAGTTAGTATTGTCAAGCTAAGCTGACAGAGTTTTCCTAGTTCTTGACCAACAATGGAAAACAACTTCCATTTTTTGTGAGAAAGGCTACAATCGGGAAGGTCTTTGCAAGATCCGATTCTCCCGGTTTGGTGCTTCAACCCTCTGCTGTTGCATTTGAGGCAGCAGACCAACATCCAAGGTGGCGAAAATTTGCCGCGCAACTGTCATGTCCGACAACCCGAGTAAAGCAAGGCGAATCAAAAGTTCGACACCTCGAATACAAAAGTTAGAGGGTTCCGTGCGGGAAAACTTGTACGGGTCAAAACTCGAAGTACCGAGTAAAAAAGCCAGTATTTTTGGAAGTGCGATCGATCGTAGTTCATGGTTTGTTTCTCTGGGCCAGGTATTGCAGATGATGTGGTAACTCGCTCCGAAAGAAAAAGCCGCCAGCTCAATTTAAGGTCGCCATGTTAAAATCTGCGATCGATTGAATGCGCTGCCTGCTTCAAACCCGAACTCGAACTTTGACTCATAAAACTGGTGCAGTTTCGGTAACAGATTCAGCTAGCAGACCGAAAATCCCACTATTTTTTCCTGCGGGAATGTCAATACTGGCTAACTTGTCTAAACTACAAACAGACACTATTCCACTCTTATTTATTCTTTAATTCAGGAGCATGAGGAAGACGGCATGATCCAGGCTAACACCGTACTCGAAACCACAATTACACCGGAAATGGAAACAATCGAGTTGCTTCGGAGCGCCGAAAGCGTTCTACCTGAGAGCGAGTTAGAACTCTTTATCGACGAAGAAGACGATCGCGAAGAATTCTTAGACTCTCAATCTGAGGAAGACCCTAAATCTGGCAAAGGCGCCAAAGCCCGCCGTCGGGCACAGGCAAAGAAAAAGCATTATACTGAAGACTCTATTCGTCTTTACCTGCAAGAAATCGGTCGGATTCGACTGCTGCGAGCTGACGAAGAGATTGAACTAGCGCGCAAGATTGCAGATTTGCTGGAATTAGAGCGAGTTCGAGAACAACTGCTCGAAGAGTATAACCGCGAACCCAAAGACAGCGAATGGGCAAATGCTGTAGATATGGCACTTCCTGCATTCCGTCACCGACTCCACGTCGGCCGTCGGGCAAAGGAAAAAATGGTGCAATCAAACCTGCGTTTGGTGGTGTCGATCGCCAAAAAATACATGAATCGCGGTTTGTCTTTCCAAGATTTGATTCAGGAAGGCTCTTTGGGTCTGATCCGGGCTGCTGAAAAATTCGATCACGAAAAAGGCTACAAGTTTTCTACCTACGCAACTTGGTGGATACGTCAAGCCATCACCCGGGCAATCGCCGACCAATCGCGCACTATCCGCCTGCCGGTTCACCTTTACGAAACCATTTCGCGGATCAAGAAAACTACCAAACTCTTGTCTCAGGAAATGGGTCGCAAGCCTACGGAAGAAGAAATTGCTACCCGCATGGAGATGACGATCGAGAAGTTGCGGTTCATTGCTAAGTCCGCACAGTTGCCTATCTCTTTAGAAACTCCGATCGGCAAAGAGGAAGACTCACGTCTGGGAGATTTTATTGAATCAGACGGGGAAACACCAGAAGATCAAGTCTCCAAAAACTTGCTCAGGGAAGACTTGGAAAGCGTTTTGGATACTCTCAGCCCCCGAGAACGGGATGTACTGCGGCTGCGTTACGGCTTAGATGATGGACGGATGAAGACCTTGGAGGAAATTGGTCAAATCTTTAACGTCACTCGTGAGCGGATTCGCCAAATCGAGGCTAAAGCCCTGCGGAAGTTGCGCCATCCCAACCGCAACAGCATCTTAAAAGAATATATCCGCTAGAGTAATTTGCTAGCATCACCCAAAAGAGTGATTCGCACTGTTGTTTTTGGGGGGGAGACCCCCCGCCCCGGTTTGAGCTATAGCTGTTAAGTTTTGGGCAGCTAACTGCCCGGAGCAAGTGGCTATTTGCTGCCAAAATTGCGCTGCCAAAATTTAGGGAGTCCGTTACGGAACTCCCAAGCTTTGCAGTGTCACAAAACTCTTAACTAGAAAATTACATCACGCCCCAAAAGTGAAGCAGGCCTTGACCGGAAACCAATTCGATGATGACAGCGGCAGAGAAACCAATCATCGCCAAACGACCGTTCCAATTTTCGGCTCCCTCGCTGAAGCCCCAGTTCCAAGCGTTGCGTTTTTGTTCTTGCATAGTGCGAACTCCTTTCGTTAACTTGTGTAAGGCTTATGTAAATAAATATAACATTCCTTGATAAAAATGCAAGCTTGTGATTGGTGATATCTGTCACAACGGTCGATCGACCTTGATGATTTTACCTAACGAGGAAAAATAGCCAACTCGGTATCAGGGTCGAACAAGTGAATTTTGTCATGGGCGATAGCCAACCAAAGCTCCTCGCCAACTCGGATCGATCGCTCAGGAGGAACCCGCACTTGCATTCGCACCGCCGGATCATCCGTCAAACAAACCCCCAAATAAGTTTCGTGTCCCAAAGCCTCTACAATTTCCACTTGTACCGAAAGATTTTTGGTAGCCGGAGGGTTAATACTCAGATGTTCCGGCCGAATTCCCAAAATTAGCCCTCGCCCGTCATATTGTTGTAGACTTTTTGCCCAAATATCGGGTAAAGTAAAACGAAATTGCGGGTGAGAAATCAACAGCGGAGCACTAAATTCAACCGACAAAAAATTCATCGGCGGAGAACCGATAAACTCAGCAACAAACAAATTAGCCGGCTTGTTGTAAAGCTCTAGAGGTTGAGCTACTTGCTGAAGCTGACCTCTATTCATAAGAGCAATTCGATGGCCCATTGTCATCGCCTCAGTTTGGTCGTGAGTCACATAAATAGTTGTAGTTCGCAACTGTCGCTGCAACTGCACAATTTGCGATCGAGTTTCCGCCCTCAATTTCGCATCAAGATTAGATAGCGGTTCGTCCATCAAAAAAACTTCAGGATTCCTAGCCATCGCCCTACCCAAAGCTACCCGCTGCTTTTGCCCTCCCGAAAGTTGTTTTGGCAAGCGATTTAAAAGAGATTCTATTTGCAATAATTCAGCTACCTCTCGCACTCGTTTTCCTACAGCCTTTTCCCGTTCCGACAAATAGCGCAAACCCGGAGGCAACTTGCGAGTAGCTCCTCCTAAAAAATCTTCAAACAAAGGGTAAATTAGAGGATTTTTAAAATAATTAGAAGCTAAATCATTAATAACTTCTTCTATCTTATTCCTAATTTTTTCTATCTTCGCGATGCTTCCTTCTTCTCCTTGTATCTTCCCCCTTATCCCTTCTACTTTCTTCCCTCTTCCTTCTTCCGTCTTCCCTCTTCCTTCTTCCCTCTTCCTTCTGCCTTCTTCTTTCTCCCTTTCCGAGCGGCGCAATCCAAAGGCGAGATTATCGTAAACTGTTAAGTGAGGATAGAGAGCATAATTTTGAAATACCATAGCGATATTTCGGTCTTTAGGAGGCAAATCGTTAACCAGCCGATCGCCAACCCAAATATTGCCGGCTGTCAAAACTTCCAAACCGGCGATCGATCGCAGCAAAGTGCTTTTTCCGCAGCCAGAAGGCCCCACCAACACCATGAATTCCCCGTCTTCGACCGTTAAGTTAATGCGCCGCAAAACGCTGTTAGACGAAGGGCGATCGGCTAGAGGCGAGACACTTTCTGCGACGGTGTTTGCTTCTTTTTCCTGTTCTCCTTGGCGGAGCGGAAAACTTTTGTAGATATTTTCTAATACAACTTGCGCCATTAAACAATTTTAGGTTTTAGATTTTAGATTGGGCATGGGGTATGGGGCATGGGGCATTGGTAATTAGGGCATTCAAGGAAGCAGGAAGTTCGGCAACGAGCAGTATACGGGATTTAAATGATTTAACGGATGGATGTTGAATTAAGAAGTCAGAGGTCAGAAATCAGATTAATGCCCAATGCCCCATGCCCCATGCCCAATGCCCAATGCCCCATGCCCAATGCCCAATGACTATTGACTGCTGATAACTTTGATAATTTTTTCACCTGGATTGAGGTCAAAAACTCGATCGCCCGCAGCATCTTTCCCCCAAAAAGCTATAGCATCAATAGCCGATCGCAGCATACGGCCTGAATTAGTAAAAAGTTTGACATCCGTACCCGGAACCGCCTGCAGCAAGCCAACTAAAGCATCTTTAGGCTCTGAGAAACGAAAAGCTTGAGTGCCAATTTCGCCCCGGTTAGTAAGTCTGACAGAACCTGCAGGCATTCGTTTTGCCCAACCCAACTCGGAAAATAGCACCAGACTGTCGTTCGGGTCCAGAGTGATGCAACCCACCAACTCTTCCTGCTTACGCAACCTGGTTACTTGAGAGCCCTGGGCCGCGCGGCCCATTGGCGGCAGTTGTTCATCATCAATCTCAAACCGGAGGACTCGGCCTCCTGAAGTTGCTATCGCCACTTGCTCGCCGACTTTAGCCAGACTCGCACAGCGCAGCCGATCGTCCTCCTTGAGTTTAACAACTGTAACGCCACGATTAGTCAAATCAGCAAATTCCTGCATCGGCAAGCGCTTAATTTTCCCTTGCTGAGTCAGAGTTACTAAATCTGCTGCTTCCGAATTTTCCGGCAAAATAAAGTGTGCAACTGTGATTTCCGACAAAGCGCGACCGGCACTTTCTTTAGTAGCACTCGGCGACAACAAACTAACGATCGGCGTTCCCCGGTCTTTGGCGCTACTACTAGGAATATCGGCCACTTTCAGCGGGTAAGCTTTGCCGTTAGGAGTTAAGACGACCAAAGTGCGATCGGTTTTCGTCAGATTTGCCGTCACAATAAAATCTTCATTTTTTTCTAAAGCTGAAACCGATTTTTCGCGACTTTTCGAGCGCGGTCGTTCCCCAGCCGGCAAGCGTCGCACGTACTGCTTGTGCGAAAATTCAACAATTGTTTCCTCTGCCTCTACAACGGGCAATAAGTTAGGCTGAATCGTTGCCGGCGACAACTGCTTCACAGCAGAATTTTTCTTACCAGAAAATTGTGGTTCGGCGTTTGCTGCGCGTGCAGTTCCATTGGCGAATTTAGTGCGGCGGGGGTCAGCGTACTTGCGTTTGAGCGAGCGAAATTCCTTCTTTAAAGCCTTCAAAAGTTCGCGCCTGTCGCTCAACAACCGCTGCAATTCTTGAATATTAGCCATCAACTCATCAAACTCAGACTGCAAATTTTGCCTTTCCAAACCAGTCAGCCTCCGCATAGGCATCGCTAAAATGGCATCAGCTTGACTTTCGCTCAAATTGAGGCGAACTTGCAAAGTTTGCTTAGCAGTAGAGCCGTCAGGAGAATTTCTGAGAATGTCGATCGCTGTATCGAGATTTGTCAAAGCCAACATTAAGCCTTGGACAATATGACAGCGGCGTTCAGCAGCCTGCAACTCGTAATTGTAGCGGCGGGTAAGAGTCACTTCCCGGAAATCCAGAAATTCCTGCAACAATTGTCTGAGCGTTAACTGTCGCGGTTGACCGTTGACAATTGCCAGCAAAATCGCCCCAAAATTTGTTTGCAGGTCAGTTTGTTGGTAAAGGCGAGCCAGAACCCCTTCTGGGGAAAATTCCCGCTTGAGTTCAATCACCACTCGAATGCCTTCGCGATCGCTCTCGTCACGCAAATCAGAAATACCGTCGAGGCGGCCAGCATTGACCAACTCCGCCACCTTTTCAATCCAAGCCGCCTTATTTACCTGAAACGGAAACTCCGTCACCACGATCGCCGTTTTAGTACGCACCTTGCGATTACCTGGCACTTCTTCCACCCCGGCCACACCCCTGACAGCAATGCTGCCTCGACCCTTAGTGTAGGCGTCAACAATGCCCTCTGTAGCGACGATTTCCCCTCCGGTTGGAAAATCCGGGCCCGGAATCAGTTCTATCAACTTCTCGTCCGATAGTTCCGGGTTTTCAATCAAAGCAATTAAACCGTCTACCACCTCCCCCAAATTGTGCGGCGGGATATTAGTTGCCATCCCCACAGCAATGCCAGCACAGCCGTTGAGTAACAGAAACGGCAACTGAGCAGGCAGCGCCGTCGGTTCCTGCTGCGAACTGTCAAAGTTACCAGTAAAATCAACAGTTGCCTCGCCGACTTGGGTTAGCATAGCTTCGTGGGCGATCGGCGCTAGCCTCGTTTCCGTATAGCGCATAGCAGCCGCCGGATCGTTGTCCACCGAACCGAAATTGCCGTGACCCGCCAGTAAAGGATAGCGGCTTGAAAACTCCTGAACCATGCGTACCAGAGCGTCGTAAACCGATTGGTCGCCGTGGGGGTGATATTTTCCCAAAACATCTCCAACTACCCGGGCGCACTTACGGTAAGGTCGGTCTGGCGTCAGACCGAGTTCGTGCATCGCATATAAAATTCGACGGTGAACTGGTTTTAAACCGTCGCGGACATCAGGCAAAGCTCGCCCGACGATCACACTCATGGCATATTCGAGGTACGATTGCTGCATCTCGGCGTGCAGAGGCGTAGAAATTACTTGCCCGGAAAGTAGGTTGAGTTGTTTAGCCATGAGTCCTTGTGTCCGTTAATTCCTGAGTGAAAACAGCCTCTGTCAATAATGCCGAGGTTCCCTGTCTCGATTTAAAAGCCTTTGCCGCAGGCGAACCGAAAGTTCGATCCAACCGCCCAGTTGAAGAATAAAAATAACCTTAACTTGTGAAAGCAGAATCAGAGTCCCGAAGACGGGCAACACTTGCCTCTTACTCTCCACTCTTACCCTAACCTCTATGTTGCCTTCATTTGCGCCTACCTGTCTATTTACCTTCTGCTGTGAGAAGGTTGATTCACAGGAGAACACGGAATGCCAGAAACTCAGAACGTAGTGAGGCTGTAGCTCTTCCTAGGAAAGCATCACGAGGAACTTGAGTCCCCGTCAATCTATGATAGAATTTAATTGCAATTAGGAATAACCATCTACACGAAGAAATATTTTATTCAGGAGAAACCTCAGATTGAGCTCGTCTCGGTACAGCCGTAGCCTGGATCGAGCAGCAATGGTAGAAGATCGAGCTTACCGTATTTTGGCAAGGGTGATGGACTCCGAAAGTATTAAAAAAGAAAAGTAAGCGGAAGTGGAATACCTCTGGTACGGGTACTTGTTCTGATCCTGTAGAAACGACTGGACTATGAGTGAAGTCCAAGTTTTGGGCTTATTCAACCATAGAGCGTGGCCGTGACTCGCTGAGAGTGTGAAAAATGCCGATATTGATGAATTCATCAGTCAAAAGCTCTCCTGGCGATATCTCCTAGTCTGACATCCCCTTGATGAACGGAAGCGTCGATATTTTAAGCCGTTTTGAGGGGTTAAAACTGAGAATTAGCAATCTCCAACAAGCCCCGCTAGATTCGCTACTCCGAATGCTGTGGCGACGGGAGTATGTGAATAAACATGGCTTGATTCTAATGAGGAAGAAGGAAAATAATTATCACACATTCCCGAATCTAATACCAGTTTAAAAAATAATGCAACTCTAGATCCGCGATCCAAACCCATATCCAGTCAATCAGTTCCCATCTAAAATCTAAAATCTAAAATCTAAAATCTAAAATCTAAAATCTAAAATGGTAGAAGCCGGAGGCTTGACCGAAAGAGAGGATACTATAGTCCAGGACGCACGGGTAGTCAGAAACCGGGTTTTTTCATAGCAATAGTTCGTTATAGCCCGCCGAAACGATCGAAAACCCGGTTGCGAGGCGTCGTCCCTGCGTCCTGGATTGTACTAGAAACCTGCTACCTGAGAATCTTGAGACTCTCACCAGTGTCAGGTCGAGTTATAAAAAAGAACTAAACTGTCTGTGTGTAGTAGTCTAAATGATGGTACTGGATGCTTCTAGGCATCTGTACACCGTCTCACAGCTAGTGGCTCAAGGATATACATACGGGTTTTGCAGGGTTCCCGGCTGATGGCGCTAAAAACTCTGCATTTTTGACGGGGAATGTAGTCCCCGTGTCGTGTTCCTCTTTGGACTAAAGTCACAAAGTTTCTATACTTCCCATATTTATTTATGAAAACCGTTCTGATTGTAGAGGACGATTTGGTTAATGCTCGGGTTTTTTCCAAAATTCTGACTAAGCGGGGGGGCTTAGCCGTGAAGCACACGGAAAATGTTGAAGAGGTGATGCAGATTGCTGCCAACGGCGAAGCTGATTTGATTTTAATGGATGTGTCTCTTTCGCGCAGCGTGTACCAGGGCAAATCTGTTGACGGCATTAAGATTACTCAACTGCTTAAAGCTGACCCGCAAACGGCCTCGCTGCCGATTATTTTGGTGACTGCTCACGCGATGGCTGGTGATAAAGAAACATTTCTAGATCAAAGCGGTGCCGACGGTTACATCTCTAAACCTGTGGTAGACCATCAAGAGTTTGTTAATCAAATCAAGGCTTTGCTGCCTGATTGAGTGAACCATATATGCAGAAGGAATAAGAAGGAAGAAGGAAAAAGGAAGCAGGAAGAAAGAATTGTTTGTGTGAACCAACAAACAATTAAAACTCTAGAATTACAAGGTTTTCTTGAACTCTAAATCTTCCTTCTTCCTTCTTCCTTTCGATGTCCCATAGCACAATGCTATGAGTTCGGACTTGGAATTTGTGAGGAAAAATTTGAGCTTTTTTAACTCATGAAATCGGAGTGTGCGTTGTGGCGAGGAACCAACTTATCCTCAGCGAACACAACGCTGTTCACTCATTCATGCAAGCTCAAAACTATGATTAGTCTTCGTCCTCATCGAAGTCAAAACCGATATCATCATCATCGTCACCATCAGGTCCCAAGGCATCATCATCAGTCTCAGCGACAAACTCGTCCTCATCAACCTCAACTTCCTCAAAATCCTCATCAGGCTCAAGATCAGACCCGCGCCCGATCTCAAAACCGCTCTCGATCGTATAAGCACGACGCGCCGTACGGTCATCAAGTACCACATCCTCCTGTAAATCGTGGATGTCGTCATCAAACACAGCACCATCAAAACCCGCATCCTGGACCCCAGCATCCTCATAGGCATTGAACCCAGTACCCGCAGGAATCAGGCGGCCGATAATCACATTTTCCTTCAGCCCCCGCAGCCAGTCAGACTTACCTTCGATCGCAGCCTCAGTCAACACCCGCGTAGTCTCCTGGAACGAAGCAGCGGAAATAAAGCTATCAGTATTCAGCGAAGCCTTAGTAATCCCCAGCAACACCGGAGTATAATCCGCCGGCGCTCCACCAGTAATTGACATCGCCTCATTAACCTGCTCAACCTGCCGCAATTCTACCAACTCGCCCGGGAGCATAGTAGTATCGCCACCATCTTCCATCCTGACTTTGTTGGTCATCTGGCGGACGATGACCTCGATGTGCTTATCAGAAATATCCACGCCCTGAGACTGATAAACCGACTGCACCTCATTCACCAAAAACGTCTGCACCTGTTGGAAACTCTCCAAAGCAGCCTCAAAAGTAGACTGCCGCTCCTTGAGCACGTGGAAGAACACCTCCAGAATTTCGTGAGGATTGGCGGGCCCATCGGTCAAAGCTTCGGCGACGCCTACGCGCTGTCCGTCGGAAACGATCGGGTTTTGACCAGGCAACAAAGGATACTCCTCAATCCGGCCATCATCCTCAATCACCGCAAGTTCCACAACATCGTCATCCGTAACCACGCGAGCCGTCCCCGGCCGCTTGGCTAAAATACAAGCTTCCTTCGGCTTCCGCCCTTCAAGAAGTTCCTCAATCCGTGGCAAACCCTGAATGATATCCCCAGTCTTTGCCCGCTCAAACACCAGAATCACCAAATTGTCACCCCGCTGCACCAAGTCGCCGTCGTCTACGTGCAGCACAGCACCGGCCGAAACCCGGTAAGGACGAGCCACCCTGAGCAAGAGTTTCGCCGATTCTGTCTCCGACGCAGGTACAACCTTCACCACTTGGCCGGACTCTTCGAGAACAACCCCCGGAGCTATTTCGGTACCAGCCACCAGCAGTTGACCCGGACTCACATCCGGCGTACCCGCCACAGAGATCGAAATAGAATCCGCATCTCGCATCACCAACAGTCGGCGCACTGGTTCGCCATGCCCCTCACGGATGCCTCGAACGATACCCGCTTCTTTGCAGAGAATCTCCGTGCGGGCGACTACTGCCCCGGGCGCGATCGACTGCCCATCTTCGACCAACAGCCGCGTGTGAGTGCTGCCCTGAGTCGGATCGGCAGACACATCCCGCCGAATCACCAGCGATTCCAAAATGACTAGCTGCAAGCGGAAAGTCTTTGAAGCTCGATCGCCCCCATCAGCCACAGCCATCGCCAACTCTTGCGACGCACTAGCGTCTTCAGGCGAACCCCAAGCCGGGCCCGAACCGTCCGCCCCAAAAGCCGTAGCATCCTCCTCATCCGGCAGCAGCTCGATATCCGCCGCCAGTTGCGGAGCTCCCGAACCAATTTCCAAGATAAGCTGAGTCCGCAGCAGTTCCAATCCCTCGACTGATTTGACGCGCTCCCCATCCTTATAAGGAAGTCGCTGCACCGCTTTCAAAGAGATCGACTCATTCAGCGCCGTCTGAGAAGGCACAGGTGGCTTATCCGGCACCGGAAACTCCACCACAGGCCGCAGCAGCAAAGCCGGGCCCTCGGGAGTTTCGATATACTCCGCATAGCCCAACTCTTCGGCAACCAAGCCGGGGAAAATTTCTTCACCGGCGTTGACGATTTGACCTTCCCCAAATGTTAGCGGCGGGCGGTCAACTACATGGAGTGTGCCGGGTTTGATCACAATTTCCCGGAGGATGTCATTTTTCTGAGTGATTTCCACTGCCCCGCTGGTTTGGCAGAAAATATCCTTAACCACCTCAGTACCGGCCTCAACGTACTGGCCATCTTCCACCAGCAGCAATGAAATATCTTTATTTACCTCGTGGCACTCTTCCGGTATCCAGAGCAGAGTCCCGCCTTTAACGACTTCGTAGCCAAGTTTAGCTTTGCCCCGCTTGTGGACTTCCACCCCGCCGTACTTGACAATGCCCCCTGTAGCTGTGCGGTAGCTGTCGTCGAGCAGTTCGGCGACGACTTCCCCGTTGATGACTTTGCTCCCGGGAGCCGTCTTCAGAGAAAACCGCTGCTTAGAAGATGTTTCGATGGTGTAGTGGTCGCGGCCGCCTGCGCTTTCTGCCCGCACGACTGCTTGGTCGAGCAGGACTTGGGCGGTGATAATTTCAATTTCTCTGGGGTCAGCGATGCGGACTACGCCGCCGTGTTCAGAGATGAGTTTGGTTTCGGCAATTACGCTTTCGGCCGGAATGCGATCGCCATTTTTCACTGCTGGTTCGGCACCAGGGGGCAAGTTGTAGACCTCTCCTGAGAGAATCCAAATCAGTCCGCCTTTGCTGGCTGTGCGGGTTGTGTTCCCTTGGCGGTCGGTTTTTTCTTCAGGCACCAAATCAGCAAATTTGGCTTCTCCGGCTAAGTCGGAAGCCACGTCTGTAGTCACTTTTTCAGTGGTTTTGCGGGCGGCGCGACCGACGATCGGCACTTCTGCCAAAACTTGACCGGGAATGGCGCGCTGTCCGTCTTTGACCATCAGAGTAGAACCCTGGACGATCGCCAATTCGATTTTCAGTTTTTGATTTTTGGCGCCGGATTTCCCTTCTTCAAATCCGTCGCCCTCAAATACAAGTTTGCCGTTGTTTTCTGCCACCAGTGCTTCTTCGCCGTGTCTGGTGCGGAACGAGCGAGTACGCAAGTTCTTGAATTTCACTACGCCCGGGAAGGGTGCGCGTTCTTGTTTCGCGACTTCTCCAGTGAATACGCCGCCGGTGTGGAAGGTACGCATGGTGAGCTGGGTTCCCGGTTCCCCGATCGACTGAGCTGCAATAATCCCGATCGCTTCTCCCATGTCCACCATTTTCAAGTGGGCGAGACTCCAGCCATAGCAGTGCTGACAAACCGATCGCGTAGATTCACAAGTCAGGGGCGATCGTAAATACACCTCTGCCACCCCAGAATTACCAATTTCCGTCGCCAACTCCTCGGTAATTGGCTGATTTCGCACGGCTTTTTCGCTGCCGTAAGACACGATTTCCCCGGTTTTCGGGTGCACCACATCTTTGGCGAACACCCGCCCTAGCAGCCTGTCCTTGAGGGGAATCAGCACTGTTGCTCCGTCCGTCATCGGCCGTACTCGAATTCCCCGCTGAGTGCCGCAGTCCACTTCCCGCACAATTACGTCTTGGGACACATCCACCAAACGGCGAGTCAAATAGCCAGAGTCTGCCGTCCGCAAAGCTGTATCTACCAAGCCTTTGCGCGCGCCGTAGGAAGAGATGATGTATTCGGTGACGGTGAGTCCTTCGCGGAAGTTGGTTTTAATTGGCAAGTCGATGATTTCTCCTTGGGGGTCAGCCATCAATCCGCGCATTCCGACTAGCTGCCGCACTTGAGAAATGTTTCCCCGCGCCCCGGAGAATGCCATCATGTAGACCGAGTTTAGGGGGTCTGTGGCTCGGAAGTTTTTGACTACTTCGTCTTTGAGGTCTTCTGATGTGCTGTTCCAGGTATCGATTACTTTTTGGAAGCGTTCGACTTCGGTGATTTCGCCTCTGGTGTATTTTTGTTCGGTGATGCGGATTTCTTCTTCGGCGGCATCGAGGAGCGATCGTTTTGACGGGGGCACTTGCAGGTCGTCTACGCTAATCGAAACTCCCGCTCGTGTCGCAAAGCGAAAACCCAAGTCTTTGAGTTTATCGGCCATTTGCGCTGTACGGGCCGTTCCGTAGTGCATGAAAGACCAAGAGATTAATTTTTTGAGCTGACCTTTGTCAACAACTCGATTGCGAAAAACAATTTCCTTATTTTCTGTCATTTTTCTGAGTAGTGGTAATTGGTAATTGGTAATTGGTAACTTTTACTGCCGTTCGACTTCGGTTCCCCTGAGCGAATCCGAAGGATTTAGGAACCGCGTAGCCAAAGTATTGGTAATTGGTAATTGGTAATTGGTAATTGGTAAGTAGAGTAGCGGGAAAAAACAACAAGCATTTTGTAGGGGGAGTTTAGCGTATAAGGAAGAGAGCTAAGCTAGGAGATGAATGCACTCACCTGCCCTTCCCATAATAAAGTTTACTTGCACCTACCTACTTACTTGGTAATTAGTAACTTTTACTGCCCTTCGACTTCGATTAGGAATCACGTCTCCGAAGTAGTGGTAAGTAGTAATGGGTAATTTTTCCGTCTTCAATCGCTCTTATTTTTTAGCAAAAATTGACCCTTTATTACCCATCACCTGTTACCTTTTACCTGTTACCCATTCCCAATTTCTAATTGTTAATTACCGATTCGATCGTTTGGTGATAGATAATCCTGCCCGGAGTAGTGCGAATGAATTGATTGATCACCTTGCCGTCTCCGTCTTCCCGAACCCGGCGGAACTTGTATTCTTTCGTCACTATACCGTCGGTAGAGCGTTCCACCTTCAGCGGTTCTCCCTCGGGTTCTGAGTTTTCTATGGCGCCTTGAAACCTCACCCACACATAAGAGTGCAAGTCAACGATTCCTTGTTCGTAAGCGACAACCGCGTCGGTAAGGTTGGAGAAATAGTGACCGGCTCCTTTTTGAGCGTCAGGATTTTCGGCTGTCAAGTAATAGCAACCGAGCACCATATCTTGAGAAGGAGTAACGATCGGTCTTCCGGTTGCCGGCGACATAATGTTGTTAGAAGCCAGCATCAGCAAGCGCGCTTCCGCCTGAGATTCCAGAGACAAAGGCACGTGCACTGCCATTTGGTCGCCGTCAAAGTCAGCGTTAAAAGCCGGACATACTAGCGGGTGAAGCTGAATTGCCCTCCCGTCCACCAAAATCGGCTCAAAGGCTTGAATCCCCAAACGGTGGAGGGTCGGCGCCCGGTTTAGCATTACCGGGTGTCCTTCAATCACCTCCTGAAGCACGTCCCAAACACTGGGATCGTTGCGCTGGATCAGTTTTTTGGCAGCTTTGATGTTGTTGACCAATCCTTGGCGGATCAAGCGGTGGATGACGAAAGGCTGGAAAAGCTCGATCGCCATTTCCCTCGGCAAACCGCACTGATGAATTTTCAGTTTCGGCCCCACCACAATCACCGAACGCCCGGAGTAGTCAACCCGTTTCCCCAGCAAGTTTTGCCGGAAGCGACCTTGTTTCCCTTCAATGATGTCCGACAGCGACTTCAGCGGGCGGTTGTTTGCCCCCACCACTGTCCGGCCCCGGCGACCGTTGTCAATCAGCGCATCCACAGCTTCTTGCAGCATCCGCTTTTCGTTGCGGATGATAATCTCCGGTGCCAGAATTTCTTGGAGTCTCGCCAAGCGGTTGTTGCGGTTGATGACTCTCCGGTAGAGGTCGTTGAGGTCGCTCGTTGCAAAACGCCCGCCGTCTAGCTGTACCATCGGCCGCAAGTCGGGGGGAATCACCGGAATCACATTGAGCACCATCCAATCGGGTTGAGATCCCGTAGCGATGAAGTTGTCAATTACCCGCAAACGTTTAATTAACTTCGCCCGTTTTTGACCTTTAGCATTGGCAATATCTTCCCGCAACTTTTCCGCTTCACTTTCTAGCGGAATATTTTGCAGCAAAACTTGCAAAGCTTCAGCACCAATCCCCACTTCTACACCTGTGAGTGTGGAATCTTCGCTGTAAAGTTCGTCTTCTATTTCCAGCCAAGCATCTTCGGTTAGCAATTGCTTGTATTGCAGTTTTTCGGCATTACCGGGGTTGAGAACAACATAGGCATTGAAATAAACTATTTGTTCGACATCTCGGAGCGGCATATCTAACAGAATTGCCATGTAACTCGGGATGCCTTTGAGATACCAAACGTGAGCTACTGGAGCTGCTAATTTGATAAATCCCATCCGGTGACGGCGGACGCGAGATTCAGTGACTTCAACACCGCATCTCTCGCAAACAATGCCTCTATGGCGAACTCGTTTGTACTTGCCACAATGACATTCCCAATCTTTTGCCGGCCCAAAAATGCGCTCGCAAAACAAGCCATCCATTTCAGGTTTTAACGTGCGATAATTTATGGTCTCCGGTTTTGTCACCTCTCCAGTAATCTGACCGTTGGGTAAAGTTCTCTCTCCCCACTGTCGAATTCTTTCTGGTGAAGCTAACCCAATCTTGACGTAATCAAAGCGTTGTTCTATTTTAGCCATTCTTGACTCCAATTAATAATTTACAGTCGATTATTTGTGGTTGTTTATTTTTTTGGGTTGCTTGTTTCACGGCTTAAATCAATGTTATACTCCTCTATATGTGACGTGGTTTTTAATATCAGAGATGACACTTGACGAGACTCCAAAGTCATCAGCGATTTTAGAGATTGATTCTCTACCTCTAATTCTTTTTCGTACCTCAAGAGCTTGCTCGAAAGTCAATTTGCGATCGAGATACCCACCCATGCGAGGAACTGGAACCTCTTCGCCTGCTTCCTTCCAAGTGACGTGATACTTAATATCGTGTATGGTTTTGCGACCAACACTGTATTCCTGAGCTACATCCTTCACTCTCTCACCTGCTGCTAGTTTTTGCCTAATTTCTCGCACCTTTTCCCAGTCTAATTTGGCATTGGAAAGGGGATGACTTTTGCCTTGAGTGCGTCCTTTCTTAGAAGCATCTAATAAATTTTGAGTGCGAGTTCCACCCCAAAGATGTTCTGGATTAATACAACTGGGATTATCGCAGGTATGACAAGCATCCATCGAAGTCGGAACTTCACATCCTAATTTCTCTGCTAAAACAGCACGAGTAACTGATTGGGATTTCCCATTTTTAAAGTACCTGCCATAACCACCTTGACCATCCTTTGCACCTTGAAAAATTATGCAGCCGCTGTCTTGAATTTCTCCTACAAAACCGGGGGGAACTGTAGTGAAGTTATGGGGAATTTTTGCCTGAAGTATCTTAGTAATAGTGTCATACTGTACGCCATACTCTTTTATTAGGTGGCTTTTGATGGTTCCAGCTAAATATTTACGCTGAATTTCCCGCAGTTGTTCGATCGAGAGTTGGCCAATACCCGGAATACTTTTGCGTCTGGGAGTTTTGCGATCGCGCCCCATCATCTGCTGCGTATTCTCAGCCGCAGTTCCAGCTACGAGATGTGCTGGGTTGATGCAGCTTGGATTGTCGCAGATGTGGCACGCAAAATAACCGGAATCTAGAAATCCTGGTATTTTTGATGCGAGCACTAATCGGTGGACTAATACCGTTTTGCCCTCGATCCACTTGCGCCCGTAACCATTTTTCAGCTTGCTCCCTTGCCAGTTAATACAGCCTGTCGCCCGGTCAACTTCTCCTTCTATTCCTGGGACAACTGTTACAATAGTCATGTCAGCGTCTCTCCTCTTAAGAGCGTTGATTCGCCTCACCAGTGTTCGTACCACTGCTGAGGCATTTTAATTGGGGATTGTCGATTAAAGATTAAAGAATTGAATCCGATCAAAAAATCTTTAATCTTTAATCTTTAATGCCTAATCCTCGTCAAGTTCGTCACGAGAAAGCGATTCGTAAGTAGGCCGGGAGGGCGATCGCTTGCCCCCAGCATCTGCCATCAAATCCACCTCAACGTGCTCGCTGCCCTCGTCGGACGTATTCACCTTGTGCACAGCAATATCCAAGCACAAAGACTGCAACTCCCGCATCAGCACCTTGAAAGATTCCGGCGTACCGGGGCGCGGAATAGCTTTGCCTTTGACGATCGCATTCAGCGCTTCATTCCGCCCCTGCATATCATCCGACTTGACAGTCAGCAACTCTTGTAAAGTATAAGCTGCGCCGAACGCTTCCAGAGCCCAGACTTCCATTTCTCCGAACCGCTGACCCCCCTGCTGCGCTTTGCCGCCCAAAGGCTGCTGCGTTACCAGCGAGTAAGGGCCTGTGCTGCGGGCGTGGATCTTATCGTCTACCAAGTGAACCAGCTTCAGCATATAGGCGATGCCGACTGTGATGGGGCGATCGAACGGTTCCCCAGTTCTGCCATCGTAGACAATAGTCTTGCCGGGGTGCTTTTCATTAAACACCCAAGGCTTGCCGGTTTTTTCGCGCGCCTCCTGTAACTTGCCGTGTACGGTTTCCCGCGACTTTTCAGCGCCGTGCATTTCATCAAAAGGCACCATCTTGAAGCGCATGGACAGATTTTCGCCCGCCCATCCCAGCAAGCACTCAAAAATCTGACCTACGTTCATCCGCGACGGTACGCCCAAGGGATTGAGCACTATGTCAACCGGAGTCCCGTCGGGCAAATAAGGCATATCCTCCATAGGCAGAATCCGGGACACAATACCCTTATTTCCGTGGCGGCCGGCCATTTTGTCGCCGACTTGAATCTTGCGCTTTTGAGCTACGTAGACGCGGACGACCATGTTGGCGCCGGGGGGCAGTTCGTCGCCCTGTTCGCGGGTAAACACCCGCACGTCCACTACGCGGCCTTTTTCGCCGTTAGGGACGCGGAGGGAATTGTCGCGCACGTCGCGGGCTTTTTCGCCGAAGATTGCCCTCAGCAGTTTTTCTTCCGGCGGTTGGTCGGATTCGCCTTTGGGGGTGACTTTGCCGACTAGGATGTCGCTGGCTTCTACCCAGGCACCTTTGCGGATAATGCCCTGTTCGTCTAGCTGGCGCAGCGCGTCTTCGCCGACGTTAGGAATTTCGCGGGTGATTTCTTCGGGGCCGAGTTTGGTTTGGCGGGCTTCGATTTCGTATTTTTCAATGTGGATCGAAGTGTAGACATCTTCGTACACCAAACGCTCGCTAATTAGCATCGCGTCTTCGTAGTTGTAGCCTTCCCAAGGCATATAAGCTACGAGGATATTGTGACCCAGAGCGAGTTCTGCCCCTTCGGTGGAGGAACCGTCGGCGAGCACTTGACCTGCTACGACTCTATCGCCCTCATAAATCAGCGGACGCTGGTTTAAACAAGTATCTTGGTTAGAGCGCTGATATTTTTGCAGTTCGTGTTCGATGCAGCCAGCATATTTTTGCTTCCAAACCGAGGGCTGTTTGACTTTGAGATCGTCGTATTCCTTAATCAGGAAATGTTCTTCGCTGGAATTCGATTCGGCATCTACAGCCAGGGGTTTGACAATAATCCGGGTAGCGTCGATGTAAATCACCTCGCCGTCGATCCGGGAAACCACAACCATCCCGGAATCTCGGGCCGCCTGAGCTTCCAAGCCCGTACCGACGAGGGGCCGTTCTGGTTTCAGTAGCGGCACAGCTTGCCGCTGCATATTCGATCCCATCAGAGCTCGGTTGGCGTCGTCGTGTTCCAAGAACGGAATCAGCGATGTCGCTACGGAGACGATTTGCACGGGCGAAATCGCCATGTAGTCCACCTGCATCGGCGTGGTGGTAGTAAATTCTTGGCGGTAGCGGACGGCTACGGTTTCGCCCAAGAGGTTGTTGTTTTCGTCGAGGCTGATGTCTCCGGGGGCGACGCGCAAATCGTCTTCTTCGTCGGCTGTCATGTAAACAGGGGCTTTGTCGCGCAGCACCCGTCCTTTTTCTACTGGATAAAAAGGAGTTTCAATGAAGCCGTAGGGGTTGACGCGGGCGTGGGTTGCCAAGGAACCGATCAGGCCGGCGTTTGGGCCTTCTGGTGTTTCGATCGGGCAAATCCGGCCGTAGTGGGACGGGTGAATGTCCCGCACTGCAAACCCGGCGCGTTCCCGAGTCAGACCTCCAGGGCCCAAGGCGGAAAGCCGACGTTTGTGAGTCAGTTCTGCCAGAGGGTTGGTTTGATCCATGAACTGCGATAGCTGGGAGGAACCGAAGAATTCCTTGATTGCTGCTACCAGCGGTTTGGGGTTGACCAGAGAAGCGGGGCTCAGGGAGTCGGCATCCGAGACGGTCATCCGTTCGCGGATGATCCGTTCTAAGCGGTTGAGACCGACGCGGACTTGGTTTTGCAGCAGTTCTCCGACACTGCGGACGCGACGGTTGCCTAAGTGGTCGATGTCGTCGGTGGAGCCGATGTCGAATTCGAGGTTAATTAAGTAGTCGATCGCCGTCAAGATATCTTGCGATGTCAGCACCCGCATGGTATCGGGGACTGTCAAGCGCAATTTTTTGTTGAGTTTGTAGCGGCCGACTCGGCCCAAATCGTAGCGTTTGGGGTCGAAAAAGCGCGAGTTGAGGAGCTGTTCGCCGCCCGCCACGGTGGGGGGTTCCCCTGGACGGAGTTTGCGGTAGAGCTCCATCAAAGCTTCTTCTTCGCCGAATTGTCCTTCTTTCTCGATCGTTTTTTGGAAGTATTCCGGGTGGCGCAGGGAGTCGTATATTTCGCCGTCTGTGAGTCCGAGGGCTTTGAGCAGCACCTGAGCCGATAGTTTGCGCGTTTTGTCGATTCTGACCCAGACTAAATCGTTTTTGTCTGTTTCAAACTTGAGCCAAGCGCCTCGGTTGGGGATGAGCGAGGCGTTATAGGAACGGCGACCGTTTTTGTCGGTTTCCGATTTGTAGTAGACGCCTGGGGAACGCACGATTTGGTTGACAATCACCCGTTCCGCGCCGTTGATGATGAAAGTGCCGCGCTCGGTCATCAAGGGCAAGTCGCCGATGAAGACTTCTTGTTCTTTGATTTCCCCTGTTTCTTTGTTAATCAGGCGGGTGGGTACATACATTTGCACCGAGTAGGTGCTGTCCCTGCGCTTGGCTTCGTCCACGTCGTATTTCGGGCGCTTGAGTTTGAAGTCTTTGCCCATGAAGTGGAGTTCCAGCTTCCCCGTGTAGTCTGTAATCGGGGAGAAGCTGTCGAGTTCTTCGATCAGCCCGGCTTCTAGAAACCAGCGAAAACTTGCCCGCTGGATTTCGATCAAATCGGGCAAGGTGAAGGCGAATTCTGTGTAATCTTTAGTGGTCATGGGGGTCCTTTTTCCGCAGTGGCTCTAGCTTTTTACATGGCGCCAAGGCTGGGCTTTTTTACCTTGTTGCGTTTTTTTGATTGATTGTGTGAGAGAATTTATATGATGTTTTCGATCGCCTGCCCACTACTGCAACGGTTATTTTTGCTGGTGGCTCGCAGTATTTTTGTGCGGATTTTAGTTCCGATCGAGATGCTTTTAGCTCTGATATCGTGGTATCCCGGGGTAAATTCCCTACACTTTTGACTCCTAAAATTGACTTGACAGCTATTGCCAAATTGCTGAGGTTCCAAGTTTCTTCTGATCTGTAAGTTTGAGTGTGTAAGTTTGAGGTATTGCGTGAAGTTTTTGCCGATCCCGAAGGTTAGCGTACTCGCGTTGTGTTGGCATTTCCGGGGCGACATCGCAGTCGCGGATACTAAGCCAACGCCCGATCGGGCGGTTCTTTTTATTATAGGACGCAAATCCGATCGCAGCAGGCAACGCTAAAAGAATCTCCAATAAAGGATGAATCCGGTTTTTCCGGCAGGATAGAAATGAAATTGTCCCGATCGCTGGCTCCTAAATCGACCTGTTTTCCTCGTTTCTCTGTTCTGCTATAACTAAACTGAAAAGCCGAATAGCTGACAGGCATTTTCGGTTGTCTGCTGGGACAAAGTTAAGAGAGAAACTCCTCTCAATTTAGCAACTTGCTCGGCTACGTAGTAGACGTAGGCTGGTTCGTTGCGTTTTCCCCGCTGGGGTACGGGGGCGAGAAAAGGGCAATCTGTCTCGACTAGGATGCGATCGCTATTTACCATACAAGCTGATTCTTGTATTTGCAAGGCTTTTTTAAAGGTTACTGTTCCGCTAAAACTGATGTAGAAACCTAGGTCTAAAAACCACTGGGTTTCTTCGGGTGTGCCTCCCCAACAGTGCATGACCCCGCGCACTGGCCCGCGTGTTTGCCAAAAGTTCCTCAGCATTTCGGCCATTGGGGCGGCGGCGTCGCGACAGTGGATAATGACTGGTTTGTCAAGTTCCTGGGCGATTTCAAGCTGTGCCTCAAACACTTTAAACTGGTGTTCTCGATCGTCAGCTTTATAAAAGTCCAGTCCGGTTTCGCCGATCGCCACTACCCTAGAGTCCGAATTCGCTAATTCCCTAATCTGGCTCGCCGTCTCGTCTGTCCACTTCTCGGCATCTAGGGGGTGGAGTCCAACCGCAAACGAGACTTCTGCAAACTGATTGGCGATTGCTTGAATGCCGGCAAATTCTTCTGGCTCTACACAAGAATGAACCAGCCGAACTACACCAGCTTCGCGCCAGCGTTCTCGAATGGCTTCTAACTCAGATTTGTAGGTCTCAAAGTTGATATGAACGTGAGTGTCGATGAGCTGCATGGGGGAAGCAGATTAGAGGTGATACGGGAGAGTCCTGGTGGGATAGGGCGAGGGGGAGTGAGAGAGTCGGGGAGTGGGAGTGGCCGAGAGTGTGTGGGAAAAATCTTCCGTCTTCTTTCTTTCTTCTTCCTTCTTCACGCTTGACTTCTTCACCCTTGACTTCTTCCCTCAACATCCATCCCTTCAATCTTGTACACTGCTTCGTTGCCGAACTTTCTGCTTCCTTAAGATGCTACCGATACTTCGTGCGGCTTGAGGGTTCTTGCCAAGCGGGACTTTTTGCGAGCGCCGTTGTTGCGGTGGAGTACACCTTTTTTGACAGCTTTGTCAATTTTGCTGTAGGCCTCAGACATTCGCTGCTGGACTTCTTGCATTAATTCCGGGCTGGGAGCTGCGGCGTACTTGTCTACGGCAGCGAAATACTTCTTCATCAAAGTTTTGACCGCTGACTTGTAAGATTTGTTGTACAAGCGGTTACGTTCGGCGATTTTGACTCGTTTGACGGCGGACTTAATATTTGCCATAGTTCAGTTGCTGGAAGTAGGTATTCATTGATACACCCTAGTCTCAAGAGAGTCCCAAGACACGGGGATTTTGAAGGACAACCTTTTCGGGATCGATCCGCAAAAAGCTTGATTTTTAAAGGCGGAGTGAGACAGCCAACTTTCCATTAGCTCAGATTGAGCTGAGTCTGTGGCTACTTTTTGGCGACGCCCGCGCAATAATTTTTTATTGACTCATTTAACTGCCTGTTTTTTACCGCTGACAATACCCATAAGGTAGGACATGGGTCTTACAGAGGCGTTTTGCGGTGTTTCCACCGTCACGAGTTAAAGTCACGGTTTCTTGCGCGCAATTTTCAAGTATACAATAATTTGGCGTTTTTTTATAAAAAAATTATCAGGTGTTGGAAAAACTAATATAGCACCTATTCTGCTTAAAATCCAATTCTCTGAAAAATCCAAGTTAAGCTATAACAAAGAATACGGGTTATTTGGGCTTCGGCAAGAAGCACTTACCGAAGGTAGAAGGTAAAAAGCTGAAGGTAGAAGGTAGAAGGTAGAAGACAGCACGGATCTGAAGGTAGAAAGTAGAAGGCAGAATCAAAATTCTTCCGCTCGAACACTCTCCCTCTCGGATATTATCGGGGTCGGACACTCTCCCCTTCTGCGTTCCAACCCTCTCCCTCCGCACCTGGTTCTCTGGCGGGCAATTCCTAGAGAAGGTTGTGACTTGTCCTCAGTGTTGCAAAATCCTCGACAGAGATTTAAACGCTGCACTGAAGCCTTGGAAAATGCCGCGACTCTCGCGGTTTAAGCTTGTGGACTGGTGGTGGCCTACTTCTCTAGGAGAACGCCACAAAAATCCCCAATTGTCAAGCAAATGTTAGTGAAGTTATAGACGGCATTCCTAATCTCCATGCTGCGAATCATTACTCAGTGGGTTGAGGCACAAGCTGAACTGCGACGGATCTGCGATCGCACCCATGACGAACTTGTCGTTCACAAAGAAGCCACCGTGCGGGAGGTGCTGCAAGCTGTAAGGCGCAGAGGCGATCAGGCTGTGCTGCACTACACTGCTGAATTTGACCGCATGACCCTAAATGTGGAAGATTTACGCGTGACCGGCGCCGAACTGGATGCTGCTTACCAGCAGGTGTCGAAAGAATTATTAAATGCCATCCGGCTGGCTTGCAAACAGGTAGAGGCGTTTCACCGACAGCGCGTACCCAAGTCTTGGGTGCAGTTTGGCGATGACGAGATTGTTTTGGGCAAGCGCTACACGCCGGTTGATCGAGCGGGAATCTACATTCCTGGGGGTCAGGCGTCCTATCCGAGCTCGGTGATCATGAATGCGGTTCCTGCGAAGGTCGCCAAGGTGCCGAGACTGGTAATGTGTACTCCCCCCGGACAGGAGAAGAAAATGAATCCTGCGGTGCTGGTAGCGGCTCAGGAAGCGGGAGTTGATGAGATTTATCGCGTCGGCGGGGCCCAGGCGATCGCGGCTTTGGCCTACGGTACGGAAACTATTCCGAAGGTGGATTTAATTACTGGGCCGGGGAATATTTACGTCACCCTAGCTAAAAAGCTGGTTTACGGGACTGTGGGGATCGATTCTCTGGCTGGCCCGTCGGAGGTGCTGATTATTGCGGATGGTTCGGCGAATCCCGTGCACGTGGCTGCGGATATGTTGGCTCAAGCTGAGCACGATTCGATGGCGTCGGCAATTTTGCTGACGGCGGATTCGGTGCTGGCTAGGAAGGTGGTGGCTGAGGTAGACAGACAGTTGGCAAATCACCCGCGCCGAACTTTAACAGAAAAGGCGATCGCCAACTATGGTTTAGTCGTGGTAGTTGACTCGCTCAAAGCCGCGGCGGAACTCTCTAACGAGTTTGCGCCCGAACACTTGGAATTGCAAGTTGCAGATCCTTGGGCTTTGCTCGACCAAATTCGGCACGCTGGGGCGATTTTCTTGGGCTGCTCGACGCCGGAAGCTGTGGGCGATTATTTGGCTGGGCCGAATCACACTTTGCCGACTTCTGGGGCTCCGCGCTATGCTTCGCCGCTGGGTGTCGAAACTTTTATGAAGCATTCGAGTTTGATTCAATATTCGCCTGCTGCACTTAAGAAGGTGAGTAGGGCGATTAATGTTTTGGCGGAAGCAGAGGGGCTTCCTTCTCACGCTGATTCGGTGCGGCTGCGGACTGAAAATGAGGGAGAGGGTGAGTTTTAGATGGTAGATTTAAGTAGATGAGCGGCAAAATACAGAGGTAGTCAAAAGCGAGTGAAATGCAATGAAAGGAAGCAATTCTCTTGCGATTATGGTAGCTTTACATTCTGTGACAAGCGGTCCAGTTTATTTGCACGTACCTACTTACGCACTGCGGGCTTAAGAAACCCGGTTTCTTCAAGTATCTTGCTTAAATGACGCAATTATGTTAAGAAACCGGGTTTCTGGGTAGGTAATAATGATGTTGGTGGGAAGCGCGAAAATTGGGGAAAGTAGGCGACAATCAACGAAATATTTAAAGTCTAAATATCTCAGATTTAAAGGTGCATGGTATTGAATACTGTTTTGGTAGCGATCGACAATTCAGAGCTTGCAGAACGGGTTTTGCAAGCTGTAGGACAATTTCAGCTAGAACCGACGGCAAAGGTGATTCTAGTTCATGTTGTGAGTTCTGGTATGTCGGATTTTGACGCGGTTGTCGATCGACCTCACGCTCAGGGAGATGAGATTGCTTACCGAGAGGTGGAGAAGTTACTGCAATCTTATCAGGAAAAGTTGCCTTGCCAGAGCGAATTGGAAATTGTTTCGGGACAACCTGCAGAAGAAATTGTGCGTTTGGCTCATATCTATAAGGCCGATTTAATTGCGATCGGCTGTCGGGGTTTGACTGGTTTAAAGCGGATTTTGGAGGGTTCGGTAAGTGCGGAGGTTGTGGCTGAGGCTCCTTGTTCGGTGTTGGTTGTGCGCGCCAAATGACCGGGAAAACCCCATAACCGCTGCAATGGGTAGAGTAGAGATATCAACCAAATTGCTGCAATCCCTTACTGTGCAAATTCTCCTCGATGTGCTGCATTTCCTTCATATCTTCACCCGCAACTATCCCGTAAATTTCGGTGTAGATTTTTCCGTATTTAACCTTCTCTAAAGCTGACAAGATTATCAAGTCCTTGCGAGCGAGTTCTGATTTCAGCGTGACAAGAATCGATTCCAAAGTCCCATCCATTCGCCAGCTACTGGAATATTGAGCCACCTCCTTTCCCAGCCCCAGTAAGGTATGGCGCTGCACACAAAGCGGAGTCGAGCCATTAACTCGGAAATTGGCATCAATGGCATACAACTCTCCCTCAGAGTCTTCCAGCACGTCGAAGCCAATAACGCCGAAATAACCCTGTTGGTGAGCATATTTACCAATAGCGGCAATCATCTCAAAAAACCTACTCATGTCGGTTTCGCGGTAGTGAATTAATCCCCCTAAATAGCTGCCCTCTGGGGTGACAAGTTGGCTGGTAGTGCCGATAAGCGTGATATTTCCCGTTTTGCTTACATAGAACTGCACGCAATAGTTCTGCACTTCATTCTTGACGAATTCCGAGACAATAATCGTATCCAGCAACTTAATATCAAGATATTTCCTCACTTCCTGCAAGCAGTAGTTGAGATCGCTGGCGCTTTTGATAATATAAGTGCCTTCTCCAGAAAGTCCGTGGGATGCTTTAATTAAGTAGGGGAATTTCTCGGGTAACTGAATGCTTTCGAGATTGACTTCGTGCAGATTGTAGGTTTGGTATTTCGGACATTGCACGCCTAATTCTGCTAGCGTTGCTTTGCTGAGCAAGTGGTAGTGGATGTCGGGATGGACGGCGTGTTTTTCCGGTTTGAGATTGTCGAAGGGAAATAGAGTGAGGAGTTTGTCAAAGCGATCGCTTACGCTGAGATCTTCGAGATAAGTTGAGCAGTCTATCATCTCCATACTGCTGTAGCTGAAGCCAAAATGCTCCCGCCAATAGTCCATCAGCGAGTTCGGCGGCGAATTAATCACAATCCCTGGGATGGCATCGCCTAACACAGCCAGATTTTTCCAAGGTTCTTTCTGGCCAATCTTGTCGAAAGAAGTTTTGGTGGCTTCACTGCTGCCGTCTTGAATAAAGTATTTTTCCCTGTTGGGGTAAGCAGCCCAACTGGCAGTGGCAGGGTAATTTAGGATGAACGCATAACGTGCATCTGTGATGTCGGGAGCAAATAAATCGGAAAGAGAATTACCCTGAAAGTAAGGAAAGTCGTATGTTGAGTTCATAGAAACATCCAAGTCGAGTTTGAATTGAACTGTTTTGCCGACCACTAAGTAGCTCGACATAATTAAAAGTAGGGTGGGCAATGCCCGCCCTACAAATTGAAAAAGTGTTTATTGATGTCCAGCTACTTAATACCTAGGAAACAAGATATTAGTTGCGGAATTTTAACACTCTCCAACTAGGGAGAATGCAACCTCAATAATTTCAATGATGGACGAGTTGTTTTTTCTTAGTGAACACAGCCACCTTGTCCATTTCTTCGGTTCTATAAGCACAAGCCATGTCGGTTGAGTTATGCGCCCAGCCAACCCGCCCTTGAGGGTCTATGAGGATACACCCAGCTTCTCCTGCCACCTTAGATGCCAGAGTCTCAATAGCCATCTGCGCTGCATCGTCTGGGTGCTTGCCGGACGCGAGAAAATCGATCGCCGTCTTAGCCAGAACTACTGGTATAATCGACTCGCCATCGCCTGTGGTCGAGCAACCGCCCTGTTGACTGTCAGCAAACAAGCCTGAGCCGATAATGGCGCTGTCGCCGACGCGACCGGCGGGCTTATTCATAGTGCCGCCTGTTGAGGTACCGGCAACTAAGCTGCCACTACTATCCAAAGCTACACAACCAACGGTATTGGGGCGGTCAATAACTTCTTTTTCCTCCTCCCACTCTTCCTGTTGCTCATCCGCGATTAAGTCTTCTTTTGTACACATCTCGGCTCCACTTTCTGCCGCAAAATGTTCTGCGTGATCCGCTACTAAGAACATGGGTTTTTTATCCATAATCTTTCGCGCCACGGAGATAGGATGGCGCACGCCTTGAACATTGGCGAGGGCTCCCCAAGCTAATGAACCGCCTTCCATCATCGCTGCGTCTAGCTCTACCTGTCCCTGGTTGTTGAGAACCGATCCAAAGCCTGCGTTAAATGTCTGGTCAGCTTCCAAAACCCGGATAGCTGCCTCAACAGCTTCTGCTGCTGTACCCCCCCTTGCCAGCACTTCCCAACCAGCTTCTGCTGCTGCGGTACAGCCTGCATTGTTGGCTGCAACCTTGTCTTCTGTGATGGTTTTTGCTCCACCGTGAACAATAATGCTTAGTACCATAAATTTCCTTCTTTTTAACGTTAAGCAATACTTAAAAATTCCTTAGATCAATCAATTTATTATAAGCAATTTTTAAGTATTTTATTTGATGCTAGTTATATAGGCTAGCTGTGTTTAATTTAGGATTCGTCTATCTTCAGATATAATTATTTTTGTCGATATTTCTATTCCTCCCGACCTAGCTATTTACGAATTGTTAATATATATGTTGCTAAAGTTATGTCAATAGTTCGATCACATTTAGCTTCGAGTTAGTTAAGGAACTTGAAAGAGTTAGGGAATAAAGATGAGGTACAACTTAAGGGGATGCACAACACCTTAACAGGCAAAATTGCTAAACGTGAAGAATGAGACTTTGAGAGAAAAGAAGTGCGATCGGCCTTCACATCAGTCTGAGCCTTTCTGCTGACCCGCCAAAAACCCGCGCAGCCACAACAAACTAGCCGTTTGACCCAAACTCAGCCTTAGCAGCGGCACTCCCGTGCGATCGCTAATTCGGCGGTACTGTTATTGCTGTGCTAAAATCGCTACTTTTACTGCTAACAAAAGTTGCAATAGTTTTTTATTAAAACCGCAATTAAAGGCAGATAAACGCATATACCAATTACAAATTACCATTTATTCATTTAGCTTACTTTCCTGAAAGTAAGGTTGATTCTGGGTTCAGTAACTTTGGCTGCTTTCGGAATTTGGTGTTGCCAAAAATGCTGGGTTGCTCCTTTCATCAGCAGGAGGCTTCCAGGAGTTAATTGAATTTCTAATTTCATTTCTTTTTGGTATTTGTGCCTGAGCATAAAACGACGAGTAGCCCCAAAACTTACAGAACCGATCGCTGGGTTTTCACCAAGTTCTGATTCATCATCACTGTGCCAAGCTACACTATCTTTGCCGTCGCGATATAGATTAAGCAACACGCTGTTAAACAATGTACCTGCTATTGCTTCTATTTTAGATTTGATTGTTATGAGTGTAGGTGTCCATAGATTAGGCTCCATTTTTATGTTGGAGTAAGTGTAAGATTTACCTGCATCTCCGTACCATGCGGTAAGTCGCGGTATAGCGACTTGCTTGCCAAAAAGCAGAGTCACCTCTTGCTTCCAATTAATAGTGCCGTACAATTCCGCAAATATCTCGTTGCTCTCATTGTTATTGAAGAAGTCGCGGTACATGATTACTTCGGCATCAGGCAGAGATAATTGCTGACCATGCTTCTGGCTTTCTGCTTTTGGCTCTTCCCACAATGAAAGTTGAGTATACATAAATCTGCTCGCTGATTACGTTTTACTGAAATTTATAAATATACAGTTGTTGACACAAGCACTCCCCAGCTTTACCATTAATCATGTAAAGCTAATTTTAGCATTTTAACAAGACAAGGATAATTAGTTTTTGTAACATACATAAATTTTTATGTATTCACCAACCAAATCCTGAATCGTCATTTAAGATGAGACTGGTGTCAATTAGCTATGTACTATGAATTGCTTTCAAATAATTAAATCTGTTCTTGATGAAGCTTATGTCCAAATTCCAGGAGATGAAGCTGAAAAGGATGAGGTAATTAATGACGCACTAGAATACCTGCGAGAAGAATATCTTCAACTCTCGCAGGAATGTAACATAAATTATAGCGACCCGACGACTAGGTTTGCTTATATTTATGCCTACGTAACATCCCATTCTAATTTGGTGTGTAGTATTATTCAGCAAAATACTGTTTTAGGTAATCTTTTTGACAACCAAAAAGTCAAGGTAGCTTGTATTGGAGGAGGACCAGGCAGCGATTTTTTGGGAATACTCAAATACTTGATGACGAACAAAAAGTCACCAACAATAAAGTTTCAACTCTGCGATCGGGAGAAAAGCTGGGCAGAATCTTGGAGTGACGTTGATGACAAAGTAGAAGACCTCGAATTTCGCATATCAACTTCTTATCTGCCACTCGATGTCACTAAACGTGATGACTGGGAATCTCACAGCAAGTATTTTGAGTCAGACCTTTTTACAATGATTTACTTTATGTCAGAAGTATTTAGCCTACGGCACTCAGCCGATGAATACTTCGCTCACTTATTTAATCAGGGAAAAATCGGCTCACTTTTCTTGTTTATTGATAACAATAGCTCCGAATTTTATAATTGGTTTGACCAATTAGCTGAAAATCATAAAATAGACATACTAAGCAGTAACGAAACTAAAATGACTGTGCCTTTAGATGAGGAAAAGTCAGATTTAGGAAAATATTTTGCCAAATTTTCTAGTCCCAAACTTACAGCTAATGTTGCATACCGGATTGGGCGAAAAGGCTAGGATATGTTCCGGTATGTTTTTACACAGGGACATAAGTTGAGATAATGCCAGAAAAATTCGGTTACTCTTGCTTTTGCCGGCGTTGCTGAAAGACTAATGGTTATCATGGTAAAAGAGGAATAAGTAGAGTGGACGGAGGTTAATCCCGATGAAGT
>NZ_JAUBRO010000045.1:0-56994 GCF_036701945.1 Microcoleus sp. MON1_C1
TTTTCTTCCTTATATTTTGGTGCTGGGTCACAAAAACGATACATACTAATTGTAGCACTACTTTATGAAATTGGTATTACACCGGAATGATGTTGACGGTTGACTGTTGACGCCGTGAACAGTCAACCGTCAACCGTCAACCGTCAATAGTGAACTCGAATTTACTATTCCGATGCTAACGGATTTGATATTATAACTGCCAATTCAACTGACATAATATATAGCAATTCCTTGCAGGAGTCGTAAACTTTTGACCCCACCCCAACCCTCCCCTTATCAAGGGGAGGGAGTAAGAAATTCACAAATGATGCGAGGATTGCTATAAGCCCTGGTGGATTTACGATCGCTTCGGAGATGCCAGATTGCGAAAGCAGGTATATTGGGCGTCAAATAATAGTTTGATGATGCCTGTGGGGCCGTTTCTGTGTTTGGTAATAATTACTTCTGCAATTCCGCGATCGGGCGAATCAGGGTTATAGTATTCATCGCGGTAGAGCATAATTACTAAATCCGCGTCTTGCTCGATCGATCCACTTTCTCTCAAATCAGACATCATCGGTCGCTTGTTTGTCCTCGCTTCCACACCCCGACTCAACTGAGATAAGGCAATAATCGGCACGTTGAGTTCGCGGGCTAAACCTTTAAGACTTCTGGTAATTCGAGATAGTTCTTGCACGCGGTTGTCGCTGGTACCTTCCATTAATTGCAGGTAATCTAGCAAGACTAATCCTAGAGTTCCGCCTTGTTCTGCTTGGAGGCGGCGGACTTTCGATCGTATTTCTGTGACGGTAATATTGGGAGTATCGTCAATAAATAGTGGCAGTTCTGATAAATTGCCAATGGCTGTACTAATTGGTTCCCATTCGTTTTGACTGATTCTACCCGATCGCAATCGGTTGCTTTCTATTTTGGCTTCGCTGGACAGGATGCGCTGCACTAGCTGTTCTTTCGACATTTCTAAGCTGAAAACGGCAACCGGCAATTTTTGCTGTCCAGCGGCGATGTGGTGGGCGATATTGGTACAAAAGGCCGTTTTGCCCATCGCCGGCCTAGCTGCAACGATGATTAAATCCGATCGCTGAAAGCCTCCTGTCATAGCATCTAAGTCATAAAAGCCGCAGGGAATACCGGGAAGTGTCAGGCCTTCATTGCGATTTTCTAGGTCTTGAAATGTTTGGTTTAATGTTTCACCGATCGATACTAAATCCTGTTGCGGGCGTTCTTGAGTTATGCTGAAAATTTCTTGTTCGGCGCGGTCTAAGACTGTTTCTAGTGGTGTTGCCGTCTCGTAACCTAATTGTACTATGTTGTTGCCAGCTTCGATTAATTTGCGGCGCTGATATTTGTCTTCAACTAAAACTGCATATTGGTCGATGTTGACTGCAGAAACTGTGCGATCGACTAATTGTGCTAATTTAGTTAGTCCTCCTACTTGCTCTAACTGGTTGCGATCGGTTAGCGCAGTTGTTACCGTCATTAAATCGGTAGGTTGACCCTGTAAAAATAGCCCTAATGCCGATCGATAAATGACTTGATGAGCGGTGATGGCAAAAAACTCCGGTCGCAGCAGTTCGGCAATTCGGGAAATAGCTTCGGGGTCAATTAAAATCCCGCCCAAAATTGCTTCTTCTGCCTCTATATTTGTCGGCATCAAATCGCTCATTAGTCAATATTTCTCAGTCATTAGTTATTAGTTGCCAGTTATTAGTCGTCAGTTCTCAATCTGTAAGGAAGGCGTTACTCACTTCGCAAGTTAGCAGTGCTTAGTTGTTAGCTAATGACTAATGACTAACAACTAATGACTGATGACTGATAACTCTTAATTACATCGGAACAACTTGAATATCAACTTCGGCGGTAACTTCTGCGTGTAGTTTGATTTCAGCTTTGTATGTACCAGTTTGGCGAATTTCGGGTAGGGTGATGCCGCGCCGATCGACTTCTTGACTGGTAGAGTTGAAAATCAGTTCTGCTACTTCTTGGTTGGTGACAGTACCAAAAATCGCGTCTGCTTCGCCAACTTGCTTGGAGATGATGAAAGGCCCAGCCGATTGGAGGGCGGTTTTGCGGACTTCAGCTTGCTGCTTGAGCTCTAGCTGGCGCAGTCTTTCTTCTTCACGGCGGCGCTCTGCTTGCTTCAGAATGCCCGGAGTGGCTTTAAATCCCATTCCTTGGGGTACTAGGTAGTTGCGGGCGTAGCCCGGGGCTACTTCTACTACGTCGCCAGCTTTACCGAGTTTGCTGACATCTTTATTTAAAACTAATTGGACGCGCTTGGCCATGATCGTGGGTTGTGGGATTTTAACTGCAACTTTTTATAATAGCGAAGTTTGAGGGGCGATCGCAAGGAAGTTCGGCAACGGATTATTTAACGGATGTAACGGATATAACGGATGTAACCGATGGATGTTGAGATTCGAGGTTCGAGATTCGAGGTTCGAGGGAAGAAACAGGGATAATATTTTTAACGGGCAAATTCAGTTTGAAATTACGCAAAACGGGGGTGCTGTAATGAGCCAAATCAACTACAGTGCAATGTCTTACCGAGCACTCAGGCTTTATTTTCAAGGCGCTTGGCGACGATCGATCGCGCTACAGTAGCAACTAACTCAGTCGGCTCGATCGGCTTGGCTAAGTGTTTGTCAAATCCGGCTTGCAAAACTTGGCGCTCGTTCGCTTCTCCAGCATAGGCCGTTAAGGCGATCGCCAACAACTGCCGATACTCAGGCGCAAGCTGAGTGCGGATGCGATCGATCAACATATACCCATCCATATGCGGCATTCCAATGTCGCTGACGAGCAAATCCGGCGCAGTTTGTTCGATCGACTCTAGCACCTCAGCAGCAGATGACAGGGAAATCACCTCTGCACCCGCTTCCTCAAGCACGAAAGCGACAAAATCTCGCGAGTCAGGTTCATCATCTACCACCAAAATTCTCAATCCAGCTAGCGGCAAGGATGAGAGCTCGGGAGGAGCAGCCCCATGACGTTCTTCCTCCTCCTGCCTTCTAGAATCATCATTTAAAAGCGGTAATCTCACCGTAAACGTCGCTCCTTGACCTTCTCCGGCGCTTTCTGCAAACACCGTTCCGCCGTGAAGTTCAGTGAGTTGGCGGACGATCGCCAATCCCAATCCCAAGCCGCCAAATTTGCGAGTTGTAGCGCCATCTTCTTGTCGGAAATGGTCAAAAACATAAGGCAAGAAATTGGGAAGAATGCCTTTACCAGTGTCTATGACTTGAATTTGAGCTTGGCCTTCGATTTGCATTAATCGAACTTCAACTCGACCGCCTTCGGGCGTGAATTTCACCGCGTTTGACAGCAAATTCCAGACAATTTGCTGCAAGCGACTTGTATCGCCGAGAATTTGCCCGACATCGGGATTTAAAATTGTTTGAATTTGAATTTTTTTGGCTTCGGCTGCTAATTGCACGGTTTCCAAAGCAGACATGATAATGGTTGCCACATTCACCGGAGCGACATTCAATCTGAGTTTCCCTTGCAGAATCCGAGACACGTCAAGCAAGTCTTCGATTAGTTGAGATTGTAGTCTGGCGTTGCGCTCGATCGTCTCAAAGGCCTTGGCGCTTTGACTCGCGTTCAGCTTGCCACCGACGAGCAGTTGCGACCAGCCTAAAATCGGATTCAGGGGCGATCGCAACTCGTGAGAAAGCACCGCCAGAAACTCGTCTTTAATGCGGTTAGCTCGCTCGGCTTCCGCGCGAGCAGTTTGTTCTAATTGCAGAACCATATCGCGCTCGGTTTCCACTTGTTTGCGCTCTGTAATGTCGATAACAGAGCCGATATAACCCTCAAATTGTCCGCTTTCGGAAAATCTGGGAGCAGCCGCATCGATCGCCCAAGAATATCCGCCATCCTTGCGCCCGACGCGAAATTCTACGCGGTAAGGTTCCTGGCGTTCGTTGGCTGTCAAAAATGCTTTTTTGACCTGTTCTCGGTCTTCTGGATGCGCCGCGTTTACCCAACCGAATCCCAAACCAGTTTCCTCTGTTTGACCTGTGAATTCATACCAGCTTTCGCTCAGGAAAGTGCAATAGCCTGTGGAGTCTGTTACCCATACCATAAAAGGAGCGTTGTTAGCCATATTGCGGAATCGTTCTTCGCTTTCTTGCAGCGCTGCTTCGGCTTGTTTGCGTTCTGTGATATCCCGACAGACAACCACTCCGCCTTTGATTTCGCTGCTAGTATCAACTACCGGATAACCGCTGATACTGATCCAGCGACCTTCGGAATCTTCGCGGCGCACAAATACCTCTACATCATTGACATATTCACCTTTGATTGCTCTGGCTAGAGGTAGTTCAGCGTTGGGGAAAAGGGTTTTTTTGTCATGCAAAAATAGTCCGTAGGTGCTCGACCATTCCTCATAGGATTTTTCATTCGATAGCGGGCCGAATATGCCTACGGCGGCTCGGTTAAACAACACCAACTCCCCTTGTTGGTTTGCCAAAATCAAACCATCACCAATACTGTCAATAATTACTTGCAGTAACTTAGTTTGTTCTTGCAGGGCGACTTCTGCTCGTTTGCGATTTGTGATGTCGCTGGAGATGCCAATCAAGCCGATGACTTCTCCCGCCTGATTGCGGTAGGGAGCTTTCATTACCAGAAATGTCCGAATGCCATCGTGAGATTCTTCGAGGACTTCTGTTTGTCCAGATTCCATAATGCGCCGATCGTTTTCCGTGACTCTGGCTGCAAGTTCTACTACTGGGTATAAATCGATATCGCGACCACCAATTACTTCAGAAGCAGGTTTGCCCATTATTTCCAGCGTGGCTGGATTTGCATAAATAATCTGTCCTTCTCGATTTTTGACAAAAATTGGCGTGGGCGCTGACTCGTTAATCACATTCAAAATCGCATTTTTTTGCCGCAGTTCTTCTTCTGTGTGTTTGCGATCGCTAATATCGCTCCAATAAGCCGTAAGTCCTTCGGCCGCAGGATAGGCGCTCACTTCTATATACATCTGGAGCGAGGGCGAATACTCTTCAAACTTGACAGAAACTTGCTCGTTAACGACTCGATGGAATTCTTGATATGTCCTCGAATTGGATTCTGGCTCGGCGGGGAATACCTCCCAGATCGATCGACCTAGCAAGTCCGATCGAGAGCGAGAAAGCAGTTTTTCAGCAGTGGCATTAACGTAGGTATAGCGCCATTGTGAATCGAGCGCCATAAAGGCATCGGTAATACTTTCTAGAATATTGCTGACTTGTTGGTTGGCCGCTTGCAGCGCAAGTTCAGCGTTTTTGCGCTCGGTGATGATTTCGCAAAAAATCATGATGCCGCCAATCTCATTGGTGTTGGTTCGCCAAGGATGAATTTCCCAGCGCACCCAGTCGATCAAGCCATCAGGGCGGGGAAACTGATCTTCTTGGCAGATTTCGACTTCTCCCGCCAGACAGCGCTGGTGGACTTGTTTAAAACGATCGGGCAAATTGGGAAAGATGTCGTAGTGCGATCGGCCCACAATGTTTGGATCACCGAGCCCGTAACTTGACAGCCAGCGGTCGCTCACCAGCATATACCGCATCTGGCGGTCAAACATCGCCACTCCCGCAGGCGAATGTTTGACGAACAGCCGCAGTTGTTCTTCCTGCTGCCGCAACCGATTCTCCGATTGTTTGCGATCGCTGATTTCTTTGAAAAGTATGGCGACTTGTCGGCTCTGTGGCTCAGCAGTGCGGAACGCCAAAACATCGAACCAGCGGTTCATGACTTTCGAGCCGTGCTCAAAGCGCAGGGGTTCCCCCGTCAGCGCGACTTTGCCGTAAATCTCAAACCAATAATCTTGGATATCCGGAACGAGCTGTCGCACCGTTTGACCCACAGGTTGTTCTAGTCCGGTTTGTTTCAAGAAGGCCGGATTGACTTCCAAAAAGCGGTAATCGATCGGCTTTTCGTTTTCGTCAAACAGCATTTCGATGACGCAAAAACCTTCGTCTAGGGACTCAAACAAAGTGCGATAGCGTTCCTCGGAACGGCGCAAAGCAGCAAGAGCTTGTTTGCGATCGCTAATATCCATAAACGCCGCCACACAGCCGCGAACTGCGCCTTGTTCGTCAAATAACGGCACCGCATTCACCAACCAATCAAAGGCCACCCCGTCCTCGCGCACCATTTGAATTTCCACATCTCGCACTTCGACGCCGGAAGCCACGGCTAGTTGCATGGGGAGTTGTTCTCCCGGAATTTCCTGTCCGTTGCGGAGTCGTCTAAAGGGAAGGACTGCCGCTTGCTCTCCGGTTCCAGAAACATTGGTATCGGGCGACACTTTCAACATCGACTGGGCAAACCGGTTAGCGCGAATTACTTGACACTGTGGGTCGTCGGCGATCGTAATACCGACAGGTACAGCATCAAGTATCGATTGCAGTTCATTAATTCGTCGCTCTAGTTCTTGGTTGAGCCGTTGAATTTCTTTTTTGGTAGCTTTGCGTTCGGTAATTTCATGCACCGTCACATTCACGCCCAAAACGCGATCGTCCTGGGCTTTCAGCGGATAGAGACTCAACAGCCAATCCTGTTCGACTCCTGGCTGTGCTGAGTTCGTCCCGCGAACTTCGAGCTGTTGAAGTGGTATTTTAGTTTCAATAACTTGTCGGTAAAGCGGCTCTAAATCATCTGCCATTTCTGGCAAGATTTCGCGCAATGTTTTGCCGATGTGGGCGGCGGCTGGAACTCCGTTAATTTCTGCTAGCCGATCGTTGAGGCGGACAAACCGCAACTCGGTATCTATAAAGCAAAGTCCGATCGGCGCACTAGCATAAATTGCCTCGATTTCTGCTAGTTGTTGGTGTGCTGTTTGGGCTTGTTGAATAAAAACAGCCCGATCCGCCTTCTGCTGAGTCACATCTTGAAAATAAACGGCAAGCCCCGATGGGATTGGATAGGCTCGTACCGCATACCAAGCATTGAGCGGTGGATAAAAAGATTCAAAACTAACTGTAACTTGGAATGTGGCGGCGTGGCGATATTCCTGCTCAAACAAACTGCCCACTGATGCGGGAAACTCTTCCCAAATCCTGCGGCCAATCAAATCTTTCGAGGGTCGATTCAGCCACCGTGCCGCTTGCGAATTGAGGTAGGTAAATCGCCAGTCTCGATCCAAAGCAAAGAACCCGTCCGAAATACTTTCAAGGGTGTCTGAGAGTTGTTGCGCGGGCGCGTTACAGACTGGTTCGGGCTGAGGTTGAGCGATAGGAGTGAAGGTTGTTACTACCGCATAGGGAGTCGATCGATCTCCCTGAAATAAAGGTTGAGAATTGAGCGTCAACCAAATCAATTCTCCCTGTGGCCGATCGAAGCCCATGATGACATTTAAACATGGTTGCCCGGTTTGCAGCGCCACCATCGCCGGATGTGTGTCGCCGGGAAAATCCGAGCCATCTTCACGCAGAGTCTGCCACCGACTGTTGATTGAAGTGCATAAGAGCATCTGTTGTGCTGTCATCCCCAACAGATCCTGGGCGTGAGAATTGCACCCCTGAATGCTACCATCTGCCAATTGCAGAACCATCCCTACATCAGTTGGCAAAGGCGCGGCTGGGTAGAACGCTTTGTTAGAATCCGTTGAAACAGAGGGGTCGATTTTTGCTTGGGGTTCAGTATTGCGGGGGTTTTGCATCGGTTTCTAACAACGCTTATTTTACTTTGGGCAAAGCCAATCGCGCTCAATAATAGGGAAATAACCAGAGGAACTTTTGATTGGAGCAGGGTGACACTTCAAACCTAAGATGGATGTCGATCGTTGTGCGGTAATATCGATCTCTAGACAATTTATTTTATCGTAGAGTCCCACGTCTGAACCATTTGCGGGATTCAGCACAGGCGACGAGGAATTTTCTGGCTGTTTCAAATGCCAGGTTAGTCCATCTCATTATTTTTCGCGTGGCTGCATATTACCAATGGCTGTTGCTCGTTTTCGGGTGCGAACAGATGGCACTTGTGCACAGATAAATAAGTGGATGAAGCTTGAAAATACATAAGGTCTCTCTGGGAGCGAATGAAACGAAGCAATCACTCTTGTTATGCCCGCCTTACATTCTGTTACATTGTAAACTTTATTTGCGCCTACCTACTTAGAAACCCCGTTTCTTTGTGTAAATCTAACCGGAAATTTAGGCAAGACTTTGTTCGTCTCAACGGTAAACGGGCGCTCGCATTTACCTCAATACAGGGTCGCCTGCTTCCTCCAGTCCCAACGTTTGTGTCACGTTTGCCGTTCATCCCACAAACTTAATCGTATGCACATATTCACAGCCGCCGATCGCACCTATATTCTGGGGTTAGCAGCACTTCTCAAGTCTGTAGATCTGAATGTTAGCAAATCGGGGGAGGAGCCTGTCAAAATTAGCGTTGTATCTACCAGGATATATTCACAGCAAAAGGAACAGTTACAGAATTGCTGCAAATACCAGATTGAATGGCAAGAATTGCAATCTAATTACGACCAACTTCTTTCGGTATCAGCTTCTAAACTTCCTTACGTTAAATTGGAGCCGCGAAAATATACCAAAGAAACAGAAAGGCTGATTTGGCTCGACAGCGATACGATCGTTCTGGGTAGCTTAGAGGGGCTGTGGAACCTAGATTTTCAAACTCTGCCGATAGCAGCCGCAGCCAACGTCTGGGGAAATCCCAACAATTATCAAGATCGAAACCCTTATTTCAATAGTGGTGTTTTAGTTTACAACATGAAGCTTTGGGAGGAAGAGCAACTGTCCGAAAAGTTGCTCCAAAACGCTAGGTTTCACGTTTGGGGCGATCGCGATCAAGGTGCATTAAATTCAGTTTTAGTGGGAAGGTGGAAGCAATTAGACCAAATATGGAACAACCACAAGACTGATGATATGTCAAGTAAAGTGATGCACTTTATGTCAAGACCGAAACCGTGGGAAAGCTCCGCCCCCAATCAATTATGGCTTGATATGTTGTCTCAAACACCGTTTAAGGACGAACTGGAAAAAATTCCAAATAAGTTTAAGGGGCTGTCGAGCTTTCAGGTAAAATACAAAAGACTTGACCGATGGTTGAGCGAACCAATACTCAAGTTTAAGAGTTATCTGAAGAAACAAAAACTTTAAGGTCAAAATTGGTCTTTCATGCCGCGCAAGCGAGCGAAGGTTTGCACTGGATCGCGGGTGTTGGCGGCGGATTGGATGTTGGGAAAATCCCAGCGCAAAAATGGGTTTGTGCTTTTTTCGAGGCCGATCGATGATGGTATTGTAGGTTGCGATCGACTCCGCGCTTCCTTGACTTCGGCGAAGCGCTGCTGTAAATCGGGATTGTCGCCATCCACACTCAAGGCAAATTGCAGGTTGTTCAGCGTGTATTCGTGGGCGCACCAAACTCTGGTATTGTCGGGCAAATTTCGCAGTTGTCCTAGAGAGGCTAACATTTGGGCGGGAGTGCCTTCTTTGAGCCTGCCGCAGCCTCCCGCAAATAAGGTGTCGCCGCAGAACAATTCGCCGATTTCGCTGGGGTTGCTGGGGGGGAAATAGTAGGCGATGTGAGCTTTTGTGTGGCCGGGTACGAAGAAGACTTCGGCGATTCTGTTGGCGAAAGAAACTCGATCGCCCGCTTGTAAAAACACTTGCTGTCCGGGAATTCTGCCTCTATCTTCTGCCCCACCGTAAACTTTAATTTGGGGAAAGCGATCGATCAGTTCCTGATTGCCGCCGATGTGGTCGCGGTGGTGGTGGGTATTGAAAATTGCGGTTAATTCGGCTCCGAGTGCTTGCAGTTGCTCTACTACTGGCTGCGATCGCGCTGGATCGACGACGGCTGCTGTGTGGCTATCGGGGTCGTGCAGCAAGAAAATGTAATTGTCGGACAGTACCGGAAGCCGATAAACCTGCATAGAAAAGTGCCTCTCTAGGAAAAATATTATATAATTAAATTAGTTCTGAACGCTATCCGAAGGCTGATTGCAGATTTATTAAGTCCGCGTATCTATCTGGGGAAGTAAAACTCTGATACGTTATTTATGCTGTTGAGCCAAGTGATTTACGGTCGGGTAGGCACCAGTTTTGGGTCAATAAGTGCAATCGGCTTTAATTATTTTAGCATACAAGCGATCGAAGAATAAATGCGAACATCTCACAACAAATCGAACTTAACAATTTCTCAAAAAGTCGATCGGATTGTAGCGTCTGGTAAGATCACTCGCCGGGAACACTTAGTTTTGACTTCGGCTATCCTATCAGATGATAAAATTTCAGAAGAGGATCGACATCAAATCAATCGGATATTTGATTATATCCAAATTGGTCGCCTCAAGTTTATCGATTGAACAGAAAGACTTGCACAGTCAGCATCTATCTGGAGTATAAAAAGCGTTGTTTAGGAGTGCGATCGTTCTGTCCCGCACAGCAAAGCCTATATATTTCGCTTGAATTCTCCGGCTCACGCCTAGTGTGAAAGCGTCTGATGTGGCAGTCTCAAGTTAACAAGGCTCTTGGCAATCCCAGCTACAAAAACAGGCAGAAGAAAATGAGTGCAGACAAACCAACTATTTTGGTGACGGGCGGAGCTGGATATATTGGCTCTCACGCGGTATTAGCGCTGAAAAATGCCGGTTACGGTGTGGTGATTTTGGATAATTTAGCTTACGGTCACCAAGATATAGTAGAGCAGGCTTTGCAGGTGGAGTTTATAGTTGGCGATACGAGCGATCGCACTCTTCTCGATAACCTGTTTGCTACGCACAAAATTGATGCGGTAATGCACTTTTCTGCATACGCTTACGTGGGCGAATCTGTTACCGACCCAGCTAAATATTACCGCAACAATGTCATCGGTACTATTACCCTTTTGGAAGCAATGCTCGCTGCTGACGTGAAGAAATTTGTGTTTTCTTCTACTTGCGCGACTTACGGCGTACCGCAGAAAATCCCGCTCACAGAAGACCACCCACAAAACCCGATCAATCCCTACGGTGCTACTAAGTTAATGGTAGAACGGATTTTGTCGGATTTTGACGCTGCGTACGATTTCAAGTCTGTTTGTTTCCGCTATTTTAACGCGGCTGGGGCCGATCCGAACGGGTTGTTAGGAGAGGATCACAATCCAGAAACTCACCTGATTCCGCTGGTGTTGTTCGCTGCTTTGGGGAAACGAGATTCGATCGCGATTTTTGGCACGGATTACGATACTCCTGACGGTACTTGCATCCGGGATTACATTCACGTTAACGATTTGGCATCCGCTCACATTTTGGGATTAGAATATTTGCTAAATGGTGGCAAATCTGATTTCTTTAATTTGGGCAACGGTGGCGGGTTTTCGGTGAAAGAGGTGATAGAAACGGCTCGCCAAGTGACGGGAAAAGAGATTAAGGCTGTTGAGCGTGAGCGGCGTCCGGGCGACCCTCCTGCTTTAGTTGGTAGCAGCAAAAAGGCGATCGAAACCTTGGGTTGGTCTCCTGAATATCCCGACATTAAGAACATTATATCCCATGCTTGGCAGTGGCACCAAAAACGCCACTCGCAGGCAGAACTATAAAGATAGAAGGCAGAATTAAAATTTTAATTCTGCCTTCTATCTTTACAGGAAATGAGTTAAAATACAATATTATTTAGGTGCTCATTGAATTGGGAAATGAAAGAAAGTTTACCACCCATTTATTTTTATATTCCCAAAAGCCAGTGGCCTGTAGGAGATATGCCACAAATCCCCGAGGAATACGGCGACTGGATGAGTTCTTGGAACAGCAGGTACGGCCGAGGAAAGTATGACTGGACATTGCAAACTTATCTTTATTTGAAAGCAGATGGGTTGTCATGTAAACTAATAAATTTTGTGCCGAAGGAAGGAATTGTAATTTCCCATCGAGATTTTTGGTCGGACAACTTAAAACCATCTTCAAAGTTGTTGATTGTTTGTATAAAAGTAGATCGAGAACCTCACCCATATGCTCAGTTACAAGTTGTGCAAAATAATCAAGATGAATTATTAAAGCGCTCGCAATTTTTGTGGCAGAGTTATCCCCTGAGATTTTGGCTGCAATCCAAGTTAATTCCGCGCGATCATCGCAACCGGGGCGATCGTTTTGAAAATGCTGCTTTTTTCGGCGTTTTAGACACGCTAGCTGCTCAATTGCAACAACCACAGTGGGAGGAACAACTCAGCGCTTTGGGTTTGCGGTGGGAGGTGGTAAAATGCGATCGCTGGCATGACTACAGCGAAGTTGATGTAATCGTCGCTGTTCGGAGTTTTGAGGGCAGTAACACTTTTGACTCGAAACCAGCATCGAAATTGATTAACGCTTGGCACGCGGGAATTCCAGCCATTTTGGGGCGGGAATCAGCCTATCGCCATGAACGCAAAAGTGAACTTGACTACATAGAAGTAGCTTCGACAGAGGAGGCCATTGCTGCTCTCTTTCGTCTGAAAAATGATTTTAATTTTCGCCAAGAAATGGTAAACAATGGGAAGATCAGAGCTCAGGAAATGGGTAATACTCAAATTACTTTCCAGTGGCGTAATTTTTTGACAAACGTAGCTGTTCCTGCCTATTACCGCTGGTGTATGGCATCACTGGCGCAGCAGCAAATATTTTTGATGCGTCGCTATCTAATTCTGAAAGCGAACCGCGTACAAAGCCAGTTAAATCAACTTTTATCTGTCAAATCACCATGAAAATTTGCTATTTTATCCAAACGCATCAAAATCCTCACCAAATTTATCGACTGGTTCGTACCATTAAGCGAGCGAGTCCTGATGCTCTAATTCTGATTAATCACAACTTTAATCGATGCGATTTAGGATTGACCCCGCTTCAAGATTTGTCAGATATACATTTATTGCAAAATCAGGAGTATTTAATCCGAGGTGATTTTTCTTGTCAAGTTCAACCATACTTAAATGCAGTTAACTGGTTGTTTGAAAACAATTCTGATTTTGACTGGCTAATCAATCTGACTGGTCAAGACTATCCGACTCAACCCCTGTCAGAAACTGAAAACTTTCTCGCGAGCACAGACTGCGATGGTTTTATCAGCTATTGGGATATTTTTGCTGACCAAATACCTTGGGATCGAGACAAGGGTTTTAAGCGGTATTATTGTATTTACTGGCGAATGCCAGGGAAATCGAGCTACCTTTTTTTGAAAAATTTTCAGCAATTGTCGATCGTCAAAAAAATGACTTGGCTGAAATTTTATCTGACTTATGGACCACTGGTAGGGATACCGTGCCGCTCAACTCCATTTAACAATGAATTTATTTGCTATGGGGGTCGGGCGTGGTATACTCTTTCTCGAAAGTGCGTTGAATATATCAAAAATTTTGTTGACAGTCGCCCGGAGTTTGTTGCCTACTATCAAGGAACGGTCGTACCTGAAGAGTCTTTTGTACAAACTATATTGGTGAATAGCAAAACTTTTAATTTGGTGAATGACGATCGGCGCTACATTGATTATAGAGGAGCAGTTGCTGGTTCTCCCCGCACCCTGACAATTCAAGATTATGCCACAATTACTAATGGCAAGTTCCACTTTGCTCGCAAATTTGATATGCAACAAGATGCTGAAATTATGGACAAGCTAGATGCGGTGATTTTTAATTGAGTTAATGTCATACTCTGGAACTACTAAAACAAATAATACTTAATTTTGGATTTAATTATTATAGGGCGTCGCTGATCCCACCCAGAGAGAAAAGTGAAATTAGAAACCAAGGGATTTATCACTATATTAACCGGTCTTTACTCTTTCCAAGATTGTGTTCATTTTCTGGCTTCTGTCAGGAAGTTTCACCGGGAACCCATTATTATTTTAATAGATAGAGTCCCTCTAATTTTATATCCTTTACTTCGGGTGTTCGGAAATGTCATATTGAAACCTGCACTCTCTAATGAAAATCCTGTTTTAGCGTCGCGGCTAGCTAAGCTGGCTTTGTACGGGGAATCTCTGTTTGATAAAACTATTTATATGGATTGTGATATTTGTTTGCTGTCCCCAATAGATGAGGTTTTTGATTTTCTTGATGGGGTGGATTTGTTGGTGACGGAAGATGTGCAGCCTGCGATTGCTAAAGCGGCAAATTTATTAAGAGTGAAGCAGAATATTCTGTCAACTTTGCAGTCTGTCGGGTTGCCGCTAAATGAAAATAGCATTCAATACAATGGCGGATTTATCGCTTTTACGAAAAGCAGTAAAACTCAGGAATTGTTCACAAACTTTAAGAAATATTTCGATATGGTAGTGGCGCATCAAAATGTGCTACTATTGAAAGACCAAGGCGCTTTTGCGGCGGCTGTTGAATCGGTGAAACCGAAAATGGCAACTTTGTCCCCGGTTTACAACTACTTGGATAAGTGGAAAGATGTTTATACGATCGACAAACCGATTAAAGTAATGCACTGCACTTATCCTTACCGCCCTCAGTACGCGAAGAACGTGACGCGATCACTCTTTACTAGAATAGTCGATCGCACGGCTAAAATATTTTTACCAAATCAACTTAACAATCCCTGGCGTTTAAAATAATTAAAGTTTGTTGGCCAACTGCATCAAAAGCAACAAAATTCAGCCAACAATAAAAAAAAATTAGCCTCAACATATCCGAAAATTTACCGAGAATAAGTATTGCTGGCTTGAGTAACAGTCCTGGATGCCTCACTGTTTTTTTTTACCAAAATACTTCGTTGCTGCCCTTTCCCCTTGTTAAGAACCCGGTTTCTTTGGTCTGGAGCGCGCAAGTCCCCATCGCCTTGACAAAAGCTCGGTTAAGGAGGAAAATCAAACAAATGTTTTAAAAAAAATACTCAGTGAAAGTTTCATTAGTAGTGAGCGATTTGTCAGGAGGAGGTGCAATTCGTGCTTTTCTCTTAGCTCAAGTCCTTACCGAGCTTAAATGTGATGTAGAAGTTGTTGGATTTCAGTTTGGCCAGGAATTGTATGCTATTCCTCCCAGAGACATCCCGGTATGTGCGATACCGGGTAAAAAATATCCGGGGTTTTTGAGGGATACTCAAAAACTTTTGAAAAAAATAGATGGGGATATTATTTATGCAGTCAAACCTAAACCTACAAGCTTTGGTTTATCGCTACTAAAAAAACTGGCGAGTCGCCACTTTATAATTTTAGATATAGACGACTGGGAACTGAGTTGGTACGGTGGAGATGAATGGAAATACAGTCCATCTTTCAAACAACTTTATCGAGATATTTTCAAACAAAACGGTCAATTGAGAGAACCCGATCATCCCCTCTATGTCAAGTGGATGGAAAGTCTAATCCACCGTGCCGATGCAGTCACCGTTGATACTGAGTTTTTAAAACAGCGTTTTGGTGGCGTATATTTGCCTAATGGCAAGGATACCGCAATGTTCGACCCTGCTAAATACAATCCTGAATTGAGCAGACAGCGTTACGGCTTGTCCGGGTATAGAATTCTGATGTTTCCCGGTGCGCCACGACCTCACAAAGGTGTTGAGGATATTTTGATGGCCCTCGAACAGTTAAATGAGCCCGATTTAAAATTAGCGATCGTCGGCGGAAGTCCTTATGATGATTATGATGATAAACTTGTGAAACAATGGGGGCGTTGGATTGTTAAACTACCAAGGTTTCCAGTCGAGACGATGCCGTCCGTTGTAGCGGCGGCTCATGTTGTCGTTGTTCCTCAGCGAGAAACTCTCACAGCCGTGGCTCAGTTTCCGCTCAAGTTGACAGATGGCATGGCAATGGCTAAGCCTGTTTTGTCTACGCGAGTGGGGGATATTCCAACAATTTTAGGGGGAACGGGTTATTTAGTCGATCCGAGTTCTCCCGCTCAAATTTCACAAAAAATTCAATGGATATTTCAAAATTTGACAGCGGCGAATTTACAAGGAATGAAAGCTCGGGAAAGATGTGTGCAAAAATATAGTATTCAAGCAATGACACCGATACTTTCAGATATAATTGCAGGTATGTAGAGGTAATTTTAAAACGGCTCAATGGAGGAAGAAAAACTGGCTGTCATTAAAGAATATTTTGAGATGTCGTACTGTTTAGCTGGGAATGCTTCATGTCTGCCAATAAGCTACTCCTAAAATTTGCCAGACGATATCCCGGTAGGATTCTCTTAACTGTGATGCTGGGCTTTTCTGGTGCTTTATTTAACGGTATCAGCACTACTCTGATTGTACCAGTGCTTTTAAGTTTTTTAGAGGAAGTTATCGAGCTGCGCGGCGCTCCACCTCTAATTAAAACTTTGATGTATCCCTTTGAGGGACTGCCGGAAAATCAGCGCTTAATGTTGATGACCGGGGCGATTGTTCTGGCAATTTTTTTAAAAAATGTTGCCAGTTATATCAATACTTTAGTAGCTACTTCTCTGACGCGCTCTCTGACTTTTGATTTGCGAGAAGCAGGTTTGCGGTTGTTGTTAGAAGTAGATTTAGATTTTTACTCTAAAACTAAAGTTGGGGATTTAATTAATAGATTGGGGGGAGAGATTGGTCGGACTGCTAGTGCAGTTGGCACGGCGATCGGAATGTTTACTACCTCAATCACTGTTTTGGTGTTTGTGGGTCTGCTGCTTTCTATCTCGTGGAAACTGACGGTGACAGCTACAGTTTTGCTGGCGTTAGTTGCTTGGACAAATCAATATATTATTAACCGTTCCAAGCATTTTGGCTACCTGCTTTCTGAAATGTCGAAAGATTATTCGGTTAGGGTGCTGGAAACGATTACTGGGATTCGGCTGGTCAAGTCAACGGGGAACGAGGAAAGGGAGTATCAGCGGATCAAGCATTTAATTCAAAGGCGAGAACAAGCGGATTTTCAGGCTCAGGTAAATTATGCGGCGATCGCCCCAATTAACGAAGTTGTTAATTTGATAGTTATAATTTTGATTGTATTTATAGGTCGCACAATATTTGCGAATGAGATAGAGTCTATTTCTACAATTTTATTAACCTATTTATTGGTACTTTTTCGGCTAATTCCTTTAATTTCTCAGTTGAATAGCGGGCGCAGTCAATTTGCGAATACGTCGGCTAGTGTAGAGGTGGTTAATGATTTTTTGAGCTGCCAGGACAAGCCATTTATGTTGAACGGTTCTGTGCCTTACACTCAGTTGAAATCGGGAATTCATTTTAATAAAATATCTTTTAGTTATCCCCAGCACAAAAATTTAGTTCTTCAAGGAGTTGATTTATTCCTACCTCACGGCACTACTTTGGCTTTGGTAGGAACTTCGGGTTCTGGCAAGTCAACTTTGGCAGATTTACTGCCGAGATTTTACGATCCTACTGAAGGTCATATCTCGCTCGATGGCAGGGATTTGCGCGAATTTGAGCTGAAAAGTCTCAGACAAGCGATGGGTATTGTTAGCCAAGATACGTTTTTGTTTAATGCTTCAGTTCGCGAAAATATTGCTTACGCTAGGCCTCAAGCGACTGAGGAAGAAATTGTGGAAGCGGCGAAGGGAGCGAATGCTTATGAGTTTATCCAACTGTTGCCGGAGGGGTTGGATACTCAAATTGGCGATCGGGGCGTGATTTTATCGGGAGGGCAGCGTCAGAGAATTTCAATTGCTAGAGCCCTGCTGCAAAACCCGGAAATCTTAATTTTAGATGAGGCAACGAGTTCGCTGGATACGGTTTCGGAAAGGTACGTGCAAGCGGCGATCGAGAAATTGAGTTGCGATCGCACAACCTTAGTCATCGCCCACCGCCTCTCCACAGTCCAAAAAGCCAACAAAATCGCCGTGATCGATCACGGACAAGTAGTAGAAATGGGTTCCCACGAAGAATTACTAGCAAAAGGAGGTTACTACACTCGCTTGTATTCAGTGCAATTTGCCGAAGAAACCGCTCGCGATGAAGCTCTAATTAGAGGTTCTTACGAAATTCGCACTCGCCTGACTCCCATGATAGCTTACCTCAAATTGCTAGTAGATGAAATGGTAGACTCTCCCGAAGAAAGAGACGAGTTAATCCGAGAATCATTTCACTCTGCTGCTAATATTTTCACTACTTTAGAATTTATAGAAAAGACTATTAAGCGTCAGGCTGTTAAAAAGTAGTCAGAAGGAAGAAGGAAGGAGGAACAAGGAAGAAGTAAGAATTTAGGAAGAAGGAGCCATAAGTCATATCATGTCGGGTTGATTTACCTTTGTTCCCAGCGTCCGCCTAGGAATACATACAGCATATTCCATGTATATGTGGTACACACAATCTTGTAGTAAGTAAGGTGCGTCGCCACCCGTCAATCTGCAAGTTCTCTTGAACATTTTACAGCGACGCACCCGGAGAGAACACGAACCACACAATATCTGTACTTCATGAACCTGGAATATGCTGTATGTGGAGGCTCTGCCTCCCCTTACCAATTACCAACTAGCAATAACGATGTCTAAATATTATGTATTTTTTACCAGAAATATCTTACCGCAACCCAATATCGCGAGCTTAGTTCAAGTTGCACACTCTGCCAATGCCGCAGCAAACCTCGGTTATCCAGCAGTTTTGGTATACCTCCGCAAAGGCTGGAGTGCTTTGAATCCGGTTGATTTGCTTTTTCCTTTTCAACCGAGGAAACCAGATGACAAACTTGCCAAAATTTACAATATTCAAGATAAATTAAAAGTAGCAGATTTGCCCATGCCGTGGCCGATCGACCTTTGGGATAACAAGTGGACGAGTGCGAGTACAATAGTATCAAAATACTACTTACCGATTCACCTGCTTAAATCCACTAACATTGTCCACACCCGCGACTGGAACTTTGTCAAAGCTGCCATTAAAAACAGTATTCCCGCTATCTACGAACAGCACCACCACGAAGACAAAAATTTTGAACCAGAAATTGTCCGCAATCCTCTGTTTCAAATTGCTGTAACTGTTGCAGATACTGTCCGAGACAGCATGATTTTGAATGGAATGCCGCCGGAAAAAGTAATTACGCTGCACAACGGTTTTAACCATTTGTTTCTCGCCCGACAAACAGAAGCTGCCCAGAATTGGCGACAGCAATTATTAGAAGATGACAGACGGCATTTAGCAGTTTATGCAGGGGGACTTTACCCGTTTAAAGGTGTTGATATGTTGGTGGATGCGGCTAAGGAATTGCCGCTGGTTCAATTTGCGATCGCGGGCGGTGATTCATCCCAAGTAACAGCATACCAGCAATTAGCCAAATCCAAGCAAGTTAACAACATTAAATTTCTCGGCTACCTGCCTCAAAATCAACTGGCTAGCTTGCTGCAAGCAGCCGATGTTTTGACTCACCCGCACTGTTTGACAGAGGCCGCGACCTTCACATCTCCTTTAAAATTCTTTGATTACATGGCATCGGGAACTCCGATTGTTGCGACGGAGATTGCCTCTTTAATGGAATTTAAATCGGGAAATATAGCAGCAACTTGGTGCGAACCGGATAACCCGCACCATTTCGCGCAAAGCATTCGAGATTGTTTAACCAAATATCCGAGGAAAAGCGAAGGCTATGCAGAAACAAGGGAGTTTGTCAAGCAATTTTCGTGGGAAAATAGGATAGAGAGAATTTTAAGTTATGTGGATGACCAAGTGCGATCGCAAATCATTCATTAATACTCATCCGATAATTTGAAAAACCTCCGGGGCGATTTTTACTAACAATTATCGCCTAAAATTAATAATCTCATAAACCCGCCCCGCCCACACGCGAAAACCAGATTTATTATTAGATATGAACCAAAAAATCATCGGCACAATCACCACCTACCCAGGCATGAGTCAAAGCGACTGGCTGTGGCAACAAACCCCCCACAACTTCGGCAAATGGGGCAACATTCAAATGCTAGCAAATCACCCCGAACCAGACTTTTTACTCATGTATCAATTCGACTTTCCCAAACCTTCCAAACAGCAATCCTGGATCGACAAAATCCGCCGTCCAAGCCCCCAAAATCCCGAAAAAGACATTCGAGAAAAATTGCGCGGTGTCCCGAAAGAACGCATAATTTACCTAATCCGCGAGCCGCCATTACCAGAAGTTATTGAAATTACCAAAGCCAACTACGACCAAGCAAAACTTTATTGCGATTACGTTTCCGGACCCGACGATTTCGCACCAAAACCCGATTATATGCCCGCGATTTGGTATTACTCTAACTCGTTTCGAGAACTCGATGAAATGCCTGCGCCGCCGAAAACTAAATCCTGTTCTTGGATTACTTCAGGTGTTAGCCGCAGCGCCAATCACCGACGCCGATTAGACTTTATCAAATTGCTGCAAAAACAAGAATTGGATTTTGACCTTTACGGGCGAAACTTGCCAACTTGGGCGCGCGGGAACGGCACTATGAACAATAAATGGCACGCTGTCGCACCATACTATTACAACTTAGCTATTGAAAATTATGCCGAAAACGATTGGTATGTCAGCGAGAAGCTTTGGGATGCTTTGTTAGCTTGGTGTTTGCCAATTTATTACGGCGGTTCGGCGGCCGATAAGTTGTTGCCGGCGGGGAGTTTTCTGAGGCTGCCGAGTTTGGATGAGAAAGGAGTAGAATTTATTAAAGAGGTTTTGGCTACGCCGGATTATTGGCATGAAGCCAGGGAAAAAATTGCTGAAGCTAGACAAATCATTCTCCACGAATTGAACTTGCTCAATTGGCTGTCTAACTTTGTATCTTATGAAATAGCGCCATGACAGAAAACCAAAATCAACCCAGAGAATACGATGCCGTCAAGGGCGGTGAATCTCAAGCGCCATTGGGTGCAGCCGTTTTAGGCGGGATTCCCGGTGTTAAGAGTCGTTTTGCTTCACCGATTGTCGAGGTGAAAATTGCTGCACTGTCTGAAGCACTGAAATATGGAGAAGCTGGCTTAGATTTAATCATTGGGGTACTGGAAGATGAATCCATGCAGGTGAAGTTTGCCGCCTATTCGCTGCTGAAGGAGAAAGATGAACCAAATATAAAGCAGCAGTTACACAAGTTACAAAAATCTTTTCCTACCTTTGAGTTTGACGTGATCACAGTTAATGCTGAAGGAAAAGAAAACAGTCGTCATACTTCCTCTGCTTGCTTCTTCTCCGAAGACTTAGGAAATGGAGTTTTGCTAGAAATGGTTTATATTCCCGGCGGCACATTTATGATGGGTTCCCCGGCAACAGAGAAAGATCGAGATAAGAGCGAAAGTCCGGAGCATCGAGTAACAGTACCTTTTTTTTATGCAGGCAAATACCCCATCACTCAGGAGGTATGGGAAGCAGTGATGGGAAATAATCCATCATGGTTTCAATGTGAAAAACGTCCTGTAGAAAATGTATCGTGGCAAAATGCAGTCGAATTCTGTACTCAACTCTCGCAAAAAACCGGGAAAAAGTATCGCCTCCTGAGCGAGGCAGAATGGGAATATGCTTGTCGTGCGGGTACGACAGGGCCATTTCATTTTGGGGAAACCATTACCCCGGATTTAGTCAACTATAACGGAAACTATCCATACGCTTCGGTATCCAAAGGACTTTACCGTGAAGAAACAACGACTATGGGGAGTTTTCCTGCCAATGCCTTTGGACTGTACGATATGCACGGTCAGGTTTGGGAATGGTGCAGCGATCGCTGGCACTATAACTATAACGGCGCACCTAATGACGGAAGTTCCTGGGAAACTGGCTCACATGATTACCGAGTGCGACGTGGAGGTTCGTGGAACAGCAATGCGGTCAATTGCCGCAGTGCCAACCGCAACAGGAACTTGCTGAGCAACAGGTACTGGGGCATAGGTTTTCGCGTAGCGGTAGCGTCGGTATAGCCTTTATCCTCGTTTTCCCCCGATCGCCCTTCTCTACCCTTTTACCCTTTAAATGATTCGGCGGTTGAAACCGCAACAACACAAACAAAGTCCGCCTTCGCGAGACTATAGATATGGATGGAATTTGCACCCTAGCCAACGATACAGTTTACGACCAACTAATTGCCTTGCTTAACAGTATTGAAGTTATCTTAGGCTCAAATACTCCTGTCTGCATTTATCCTTTCGACGACCAAATACAGCAAATCCAAGCTGAAATTGTCAACCGTCCCAACATCTTTATTTATGAAGATAGCGCATCTATTCAGCGATGGGATAAATTCATGCAAGCAGCCGCACCCGAGCGTTTGAACCGCAAAAAATTCCGGCTTTACGGCGCACACCGGCGCTTTTGCGCTTTCGACGGCCCGTTTGACAAATTTATCTACATGGATGCCGATACTTTGGTGATGAATTCCCTGGATGCGGTTTTTCAGAAGTTAGAGGAATCGGATTTTGTGGTTTATGATTTTCAATTTCGCGACCCAACTAAAGTATACAATATTCAGTCACCCAAACTGCTCGAAATTTTTGAGCAAAATCGGATTGACTCGGAAATATTTTGTTCTGGATTTTACGCCAGCAAGCAAGGATTTTTTGAGCTAAATACTAGACAATGGCTGTTAGCTAAACTGCACTCGGGCGAGGCGGAAATTCTCTATGAAGGTGCGGGAGAACAGCCGTTGCTCAATTATATGGTGATGAAAACGGGGATGAATAGCTATAATTTTGCTTATAGCCTCCCGGATGGCGAAAAAACTGGGTGCAGCGTCACTTCCAAACATTTTGAAGAGCAAGATAACATTTTGTACGACAAGGGAAACCGACTTACTTACATTCATTATATTGGTGTGGCGCCGGATTTAATTCGGAGAGTTTGTGCAGGCGAAAATATTGAGTTTCCCTATCGCGATTTGTTCCTGCATTACCGCTATCTCCGCGAACCGTCCAAGCGTCCGGTTTTTGCCAAACCGCCAAAGTCTTATACTGAGGTTTCTGCGCCGAATTTGTTAAAAAGGGTATTGAGAAGGTTGAGGATAAATGTATGAGTCGCGGTATTTATATTGTTGCGAATGATAAAGTGATCGAAAGTGCGATCGCCCTTTTAAACAGCATACGTCTGTACAATTGTCAAGTACCTGTTTTTCTGATTCCCTTCGACGACAATTATCAGCAAGTCGCAGCCGCCCTCAGCCGTCTCCACGGGGTGCGATTGTTCCCAAATCTGGAGTTTGTCGAACAGTTTACCAGGGAAATTGGCCAAATGTTCGATCGCAACTTTTTAGCCCTCCCCAACAAAATGCGAAAACTCGCCGCCTGGTTTGGTCCCCTTGACGAATTTCTGTACATCGATACCGATATCATCGTCTTTGAAGACATCGCAGCCAACCTCGACAAACTATCAGAAGTAGACTTTTTTTGCTGCGACTACCACCACCTCAGCGAAAAACTGCGAAATGTATTTTCACCACTTGTAAAAGAACAAAATATCTTTACTGACTCACAGCTTCAAGATGTATTCAACAGCGGTTTTTGGGCCTCCAGAAAAGGAACTATTACAGAATCGCAAATGTATGAGATTTTGCGAGAATGTTCGCAGCATCGAGAATATTTTGATTTTACTCAAAATGTCACCGACCAACCTATACTAAATTATATCATTCTTAAATTGATTTCCAAACGCTGCAATCTTGTTAAAGATTCAGCAACCGAACCGGGAAGCTGGGCTGGTTCCAAGCATTTTCAGGAAATAGATTATGTTCTTTATGACAAAGGCAAAAGGTTGAAATATCTTCACTGGGCTGGAATACCGATTAAATCGGGTAGTCCTTATTGGAAACTTTGGAAACATTATCGTTATCTCAACGAGGAAAAACCCAATTTAGTGCAAAAGATATTTCGGGTTTTCAGTAGGTGAGGATAAAATTATATGTTGTATCATTATCAAAAAGCTTTGAATAACAGGCAAGATGCCTGTTCCACACTTCATAAATTTTGTTGTATTTTTGAAACCCAACAAGCTTTGAAAAACAGGCATCTTGCCTGTTCCACAATCAATAAATTTTATTTCTTGTGGTGTGGGCATCTTGCCCGCACCTAAAAAGTAATGTATATGCACTGGGTTACTTATTAACTAAAAACTATGGCTGATGGCATTTATATTCTGGCAAATGATGTTGTTTTTGACCACTTAGTCGCTTTATTGAACAGTCTCGAAGTCAATGGGGCAAAAAATATTCCTGTTTGCATCATTCCCTATGATGATAACTTGAAAAAAGTGCGATCGCACATTTCGCTCCTACACAATGTCACACTGTTTGACAATACCGATTCCATCGATTTTTGGGAAAACTTTGCGACTCAAGCTTGGACATCTCACCGCAAGGCTCAACAAGTTTGGCAAGCTAAAGGTTGGGGGCAAGTTCATGGTTTGGGAATGCACCGAAAATTTTGCTGTTTTGACGGCCATTTTGACAAATTTGTCTATTTTGACTGCGACACTCTGTTGATGGGTTCTCTGGATTATATCTATCAAAAACTTGATGAGTTTGATTGGGTAGCCAACGATTTTCAATACAAATCTGACATCAATTATGTATTTGATTCATCATCCCCAAAACTCGCAGAAATTTTCAATCGTGGCAAACTGGAATCTCATATTTTTTGTGCTGGTTGGTTTGCTTCAAAAAAAGGTATTTTAAATCGAAATAACTCAAGCCAACTTTTAGATAAATTAACTTCGGGAGAAGCAGAAATTTTGTCTTTGCGGGGAACTGACCAACCTTTATTTAACTATTTAGTCGCCCGCAGCGCTATCTCTTTTTATAACTTTGCTTATCATCAACCTGCACTCGTAACGGGAAATCATTGGTCTTCTCAATTTGAGGTGATAGATTATGTTCTATATGACAAAGGCCGGCGGCTGACTTACTTGCACTACATGAGTATTTCGGCTGCAAAGTTTACTCAATTGTGTGCTGGCGAAGATGTTGAGATTCCGTACCGAGAGGTATTTCTGCACTACCGCTATTTGAATTCGCCGCAAACACGACCAAAACTCGCACCTCCAAATTGGTTGGTTCGCTTGCAGAGAAATCTCAAAAGTTGGGGAATTCAAAAAGTTAACAATGTTCAATTTAAGTTGCGGAATTTCTGGGATAGATAGCATCTAACTGTACTCTAACTGTACAAAGACTGAATCCACTCCCATTCGTGCCTTAAACCTTCTTCTAAAGCAACCAGCGGCTGATAACCTAAGATTTTCTTGGCTTTAGACACATCCGCGCTAGTGTGCCGCGCGTCTCCCCTCGCAGCTTCAGTAAAATCTATCCGAATAGGTCGATCGACAATTCTCTCTATTGTATCAATAACTTCTTTTAAAACTACCCGACTTCCCCCACCAATATTAAAAACTTCCCCCGCAGCTTCCGGAACCTCAGCCGCCGCTAAATTCGCCGCAACGCAATCGCTGATAAACGTAAAATCCCGCGTTTGCAATCCGTCGCCGAAAATTGAAATCGCCTCATCAAACAAAATTGACTTAAAAAACTTGTGAAAAGCCATATCGGGGCGCTGTCTCGGCCCGTAAACAGTAAAATAGCGCAGCGAAGTAGTAGGAAGGCCAAAATTTTTGTAATAAAGCCCGCACAAACGTTCACCGGCTAATTTCGTAATTCCGTAGGGAGAAACCGGCTGCGGACAAGCATTTTCATTCGTGGGAAAAGATTCAGCATTGCCGTAAATTGAAGAAGAAGAAGCATAGACAAACTTTTGCAATCTTGGCGCATCTTTTGCCGCTTCTAACAATACTTGAGTGCTGTTAATATTGCGTTCGGTATAGCTGCGAAAACCGTCGCCCCAGCTAGCACGAACTCCTGCTTGCGCCGCCTGATGAAATATTACCTTAACATCGGATAAAAGCGATCGCCAATTTTGAGACAAAATATCGCCTTCCACCAATTCAAAACCCGGATACTTTTCAAATCGTGCAATATTCTTGCGCTTGAGATCCGGATCGTAATAATCGTTGAACTCATCAACACCGATCACCGTCTCGCCTCGATTTAAAAGAGTTTCTACTAAGTTAGATCCAATAAATCCCGCCGCACCCGTAACAAGTAAAATACTCATTCGATTTTAGATTTTAGATTTTAGATTTTAAAAATTTTACACAAATTATTGCATAAGTTGTCTTCTTTTTCTTTCTCTTCCTCTTCGTTCTCTGCGTTCTCTGCGGTTCAAAAAGCATCAAATAGGATAATCTTAGAGAACTATCAACCCCCTTCCTTCTGATAAAAAGAGGTTGATAGTTAACTTTCATTGTTCAAAAGAATCCAGATCCAGCGCTTGGGAACCTCCGCGTTCTAACTCGATCAAAAGCTTACCTAGCTGAGTCCAAACTAGCCAGCCCGTGAGTAGCGTCAGTGGCAAAGCTAGGGCATAAGAAAGTAGTTTTGGGAAGCCAAAAATCTCCATCCCCGAAGCTAAAAATACGCAAATACCGCCCGCCATTCCCAGAAAAGGCATCTGCAATGGCAGCCCTTGCAGGTTAGCCAAAGTGCTAGTAGAACGATTTTTAGACCACAGTTGTACGGATTGTTTGAGAGTTGCTTCAAATGCTACACCGGAGGCGATACCTGCTAGCAGTCCAGCCGACATTAAAAAATAGGGAGGTTCTGGAAAATAATACACGAATAATTCCTTAATTTGGGTAATTGAGAATTGGGAATTGGGAGTGAGTAATTGAGAATTGGGAATTGGGAATCGGTAAAAGTAGAATTATTTTTCTTTCTTCTTCCCTCTTCCTTCTTCCTTCTTCCCTCTTCCTTCTTCCTTCTAATTAAAACCGAGTTAGCGCCGCTGCTCCTGCTGTGGAAAACTCCGTCAAAGCGCCTAGAGCAACGTTGAACAGGCGACTGGGCTGCAAATCTTCCTTGACTAAGTTCCACAGGCTGCGAACTTCTTCGGTGTGGAGGCGATCGTCCTCAATCAAAGCTAACATTAGCTGGCGTCTCAAAAACGACCCTTCCTCTGACAGCAAAAATTGCAAGCCTAGTTGTGCTGTGGGTAGCAAGTCAAAACTACGATCGGATCGGGCGATCGCGATCATGTCCTCCAACCTGTTCCACTGGAATTTGCCATCCTTGAATAATACCTCAATCAGACGCCGCCGCAGAGCCGGAGATTCTCCGTTCAACAAACGTCGCGCTACATAAGGATACGCCACCTCGACTATCTTAAAATTGGGATTCAGCGTCAGGGCCAAACCTTCTTCTGTCACCAGAGAGCGAATAATTAAGGCAAATTTCGCCGGCACCCGGAAAGGATAATCGTACATCAACTCCGAAAACTGGTCTGTAATCGTCTTGAAGTTAAAATCTGACACCTTTTCGCCGACGATATCACCTAATACAGATTCCAACGCCGGGATGATCGGCATAATATCTGTATCTGGTGTCAAAAAGCCCAGTTTGACAAAATCCTTAGCTAACTCTAAGTAATCTTTGTTGATCAAATGAACGATAGAATCAACCAAAGTTTCTTTAGTTGTTTCTTCCATCTGATCCATCATCCCAAAATCAATGTAAGCCATGCGGCCATCCGCTAAGGCAAACAGATTTCCCGGATGGGGGTCAGCGTGAAAAAATCCGTGTTCCAGCAACTGTCGCAAACCGCTGCGAACTCCGACTTCAATTAAACTATCGGTATCCAAACCTGCGGCTTTAACACGTTCTATATCTGTCAGCTTGATGCCCTCAATCCATTCGAGAGTGAGAACGCAGTTGGAAGTATAGCGCCAGTAAATGCTCGGAACTTTTACTGTCGGGTCGTCGGCAAAATTTGTAGCAAATTTCTCGGCGTTCCGTCCTTCATTGAGATAATCAATTTCCTCGAACAATTTGATACCGAATTCATCGACTATTAAACAAAGGTCGTGACCGAGATTCAGCGGCAACAAGGGGCCCAACCATCCAGCGGCCCAGCGCATTAAATAAAGATCCAGGCTCAAAACTGGCAGCAAATTCGGTCGCTGAACCTTGACTGCTACTGCTTCCCCGGTGAGGAGGCGAGCTCGGTAGACTTGACCGAGACTTGCCGCGGCGACAGGTTCGGGAGAGATTTCGCTGTAGGTTTCGCTAATTTTGCGATCGAGTTCCGCTTCAATAATCTCGAAAGCGCGCACGGAGTCAAACGGCGGCAATTGATCCTGAAGTTTGATCAATTCTTCGAGAAAGTCTTTGCGGATCAAATCCGGCCTGGTAGAAAGGGCTTGGCCGACTTTAATGAAAGTGGGGCCCAAGCGAGTGAGTATTTGTCGCAGGTGGGCGGCCCGTTCCGGCTGGTGTGCTGCGACTTCGTGCTGCCAACTGTCCCACAGCATCCCCAGAACGAAGCCCGCAAAAGACCAAATAACGGTAATTGCGCGCCAAATTGCTTTCCAAGGACGGTTGCGGTAATACTGAGCGATCGCTTGTGGATCGTAGCGTCTAGCCTGAGTGAATTGATACTGAGGCACTCGTTTATTTTCCTCTTATCTTCTGAAAATTACAGGTTAAATTGAGAATTGGGCATCGGCCATCGGGCATCGGGCATTAGGTATCAGGCATCGGGCATCGGGGATGGAAAGTCGAAAGTTCAAATATTATTTAGTCTTCGTTCTTCGTTCTTCCTTCTTCGTTCTTCCCTCTTCCCTCTTCCTTCTTCCTTCTTCATCATTGACCGATCGCATTGCAAGGTTTAGGCGAGCGGAAAATGCACCCGTTCGAGGCGGATTGCTAGCCTAAATTTGTTTCTTTTCATTAAATATAGTACATAAAAGTACAAGTGATCGGTCAAAATACTTAACGGCTCTCCCTGACCGCTGCACATTCTCACAACACTGCCACCCTGCAATTCTTTTCTCCTGCTGCGTTTCGCTCGCTTATGCCATCGCGCCCAAGCTACCGGATGCGATCGGCCTTTGCCAAGCAATCTTTCAGCCCATAAATCGTCCGCTCTTGTTGATCCCTCGACAGTTCCGGAAACATCGGCAAAGATAAGACTTCGCGACAAACTTGCTCAGCCTTTGGCAACTGACCTGCTTGATAACCCAAAGATTTGTAAACAGGTTGCAGGTGCAAAGGTAACGGATAGTAAACCATCGAACCGATGCCGCATTCCTGCAACTGAGCCCGCATCCAATCTCGAAAATCGCCAGAGGGATTTTGCGCCTCTTCTGCACTTGTCAGCCGGATCGTGTATTGATTCCAAACTCCTTTTGCTTCCGGCAATTCTTTGGGGACGGCAACTCCGGGCACGCGGGAGAGAAATTCGCTGTAAAGTGCCGCTTTCTCCTGCCGCTGCGCGTTCCAACTGTCGAGATACCGCAATTTAATGCTGAGGATCACCGCTTGCAGGGCATCTAAACGGCTGTTGTACCCGATTTCTTCGTAGAAATATCTAGAAGACTGTCCGTGTTCTTTGAGCACTCGCATCGAAGCTGCGAGGGCAGGATCGTTTGTCGTCACCGCGCCACCGTCACCGCAAGCGCCTAAGTTTTTGGTCGGATAAAAACTGAAGCAGCCGACATGGCCGATGCTGCCGACTTTTCGAGACTGCCACTCGGCCCCGACAGACTGGGCGCAATCTTCAATTACGGCTAAGTTGTGTCGAGTCGCAATTTCCATCAACCGAGTCATGTCTACCGGTTGGCCGAAGATGTGCACTGGCATAATTGCCTTGGTTTTGTCGGTAATTGCCGCTTCGAGGAGTTCGACATCCATATTAAAAGTCCCGCTGTCAATATCGACAAACACGGGAGTTGCGCCGACGGCGCTAATTGTCTCAGCCGAAGCAAAAAAGGTAAAAGGAGTGGTAATCACTTCATCGCCGGGGCCAATTTTGAGAGCTCGCAATGCCAAAATCAGCGCATCCGTGCCAGAGTTACAGCCAACGCACTCGGAAACTCCAGTGTAGTCGGCGAACTCTCGTTCAAAACTCTTCACGGCCGGGCCGCCTACGTAGCCGCCAGAGGCAAGCACTTTTTGCACCGCAGCGGTTATCTCGTCGCCAATCTGCGCGTATTGGCGGGTTAAGTCGAGGGGGGGAACATTATTCACTCTTCACACCATAAATTTCAAGCATTATCAAAGCAAATTCTTGCAGCAAAACTGTTTCTCAGAAACCTTTATTGCAATATCTTATATTTGGACAGGCAAACAATCACATTATCGAAAGGGTGGGCCGGTGTTAATTGAGCTAGATTTTACAGATTTGGGTTGGGCTTTGGGGATGGTGGCGATCGCGATCGGGCTTTCGGCGTGGCAGGGATTGGGGCTGGAGGGGGCGATCGCGATCGCGGCGGGGCGCACCCTGATCCAGCTAATCTTAGTCGGATACGTGCTCGCAGTCGTATTTGACCCCGAGGGAAAAAATCCTTGGCTGGTTTTAGCAGTTTTAGCAATCATGCTGACAACAGCTAGTATGGTTGCCAGCAACCGCATCAGCAAAAAAATCAAGAACTTACTGCCCTTAGTTTGGGGTTCAATTTTTATCAGTACGGCCTTGACTCTCGCCTATACAAACTTGCTAATTTTGCAACCTGACCCTTGGTACGAACCGCAATACCTGATTCCCTTAGCGGGTATGATTTTGGGCAATGCCATGAACTCCGGGGCGATCGCCGGCGAAAGACTTGTCAGTACAGTTAATAGCAGCCAGTTAGAAATAGAAACCCATTTAAGTTTAGGTTCGACGCCGCAGCAAGCAGTAAAACAGTACCGCAAAGATGCCATCAAAGCTGGATTAATCCCGCTCTTAAATACAATGACGGTCGTAGGAATCGTGACTTTACCCGGAATGATGACCGGTCAAATGCTGAGCGGTGTCAGTCCTCTTGATGCAGCATCTTACCAGATTTTAATTATGTTTGTGTTAGCGCTGGCAACTGTAATCGCAACTCTACTGTTGACTGAGGGATTGTCCCGGAAGTTTTTCAATCAAGATGCACAATTGATAAAATGGTAATTGGGCATTGGTCATTGTAGATGTAAATTGATTATGATTACCGTAGTGGCGGGTTCACCAATGTCTCCCATACAAATGATAAATATCATAAACCCGCCCCGCCCGTGACTTTATCGACCACAAGATCCGGTCGGGACAGGTTTAGGGAATATCGGGCTGATCTTACTCAGCAGATCCAATGATTGGAATTAATCGTTCCTCGATTTCATCAATATAGGCTGTTAAGCCTGTATGAACACCGTTTTTTCGTAGAAGTTCCAGACTCGTCTCTTCCCAGCACTGTTGTTCGCGTTCCATTTTGCCACCTGTTAGCTTTTCGACAACAACTTTAGGATTTCTAATGCGATCGGGTTCTGTCAATGAGTTAGAGCGTAGTCTGTGTGACTCCTCGCAAGGATTAAACGTCAATTCGGTCATTATCTCTTGAAGAATTTGTTTTTCCTGTTGATTAGATGGAATAAACCCATTCAAAACCCAAGCTTCCCGCATTCTGTCGGGTGTACCAATAATAACTGCTAATTTAGGTTGTCGATCGATCTGTTCTAAACGTGCTTGCTCGATATGTTTTCTTCGCTCAGGTTGACTGTCTAAATCACGCATAAAAATAACGGCTTTAATATCTCTCTTTTGTTTGTGTTGTAGAAAGCTGATTAACGTCATAATTTTATTAGCTGATTGACCATCACTTTTAAACCTTCCATTTGATCTGATGGTGGGGAATTTAAATTTCTCGGAAAAACGTTTAGTTATATCATCGATATTTTTCCAGCAAGAATTCTCTGTGCCAGCTTCTAAACCACTCCATTGAAATAGATGTTGCAGCATCTCAGGTTCTAACCAATCAATTTTATCCACTAAAAGGCGATCGGCTAATTTAGTAGCGGTTCGTGCATCTGCGCTACTCTCCACAATCACCACAAACTCAATCATTTATTTCTCCTGCAACCACCCAATCTTCTCCCTCTGCATCCCAGAATTCTCCGGTGGTTAAAGTTTGTTTTGCCCATTCGACATCAGGATGTTCATCCAAGCGTTTGCAACGAGTCACACCTGCATTGTTGTTACTTAATACGTGGACTTGAGAAGGAATAAGTTCATCCACAATGTAAGGAGAATGGGTAGAAAAAATAATTTGCAGATTGGGGTTGTCTTGAAGAATTTCCTTGAAAACAGCGATTAATTCTCGTTGCGCTTTGGGATGGAGTCCCTGTTCAACATCATCTAGTAACACTAAATTAGGTTGATTGGGATTCATCAAAACAGTCAGTAATCCGAGAGCGAGCATTGTTCCTTCGCTAATGGCATGGGCTGGTATACGCTTACCAGTATTCATGTCTAGGACAACTTCTTTTCCTACAATTTCCTGACTTTCTTCGTAGGAGATAGATTTGCCATCGACTTCGATTAAGCGTTGGCGATTGACCATAACTTTAGCTCGCCTTACCCCTACCTCCCGTACACCTGGTACAATCCGTTTCAACATTTTCTCTAAAGATTGAAATTTATCTGGAGCTTCGTCACGAAGATAGTCTAAGGTAGGTGCTAACCCCGAACCATCGAACTCAACTCGCGGTGTAATTGCATCACTGTAAGCTGCTTTAGCAAGGTTAGTAGCTACTAGCTTCAGGTGAACTGAGTATCTCAAAGATTGGGGTATGGGATCTGGAGCATTGCTCAACGAGCTTTTCCATCCTTCTAAACTCCCTTCTTGATCGACTTTCCATGATGCCTTCGGGAACCAAGGAGGATTAAACCGTTGTTGCCAGTGATAGGAAGCTTCCCACTTTCTTTGATTAAGATATCCCCAGAAACCTCTGCCAGTAACAGACATATTCTTTTCTCCACTTGTTGTAAGAAATTCCGGGGCTCTTTCATACTGAAAAATATGTGCAAATGATGAATTATCGTAATTAGCAAGCCGACTGAGATAATGCAATGCTTGCAAAACTGATGTTTTACCCGAACTGTTTTGTCCTACCAGTGCGTGTAGCCGTGAACTATCTAAACTAAGTTCTGTATCTTTATGACTTTTGAAGTTATGAAGTTTGACCTTTTCTAGCATTTGATTGCTAACATCCTTTTATACAGTTTGATTGCCGAGTTCGTAGTCTGTGTTAACGAAGTCAGGACTTACTCAAAAAGTGGTTTCACACGCTACTTATAGCGGTAAGGTGCGCGGCCCGGCGCACCCTACGTATAGAGGGCACTTGGCGATCGCACTCCGGCTCAAGAAACCAGGTTTTTTACCTTGGGTGCGGGCTGCAATGAGGTATTTTGCTTAAAAAACCCGGTTTCTGGCCATCCGTGCGTCGAGGACTAAAACAGCGAACAAGGCCAAGGATAAAAATAGGACGATCGCACTTCAACGCACTTTAACGCGCTACTTCGGTTCGTGACTCCCAATTCGCTGGCCTTCGCCATCGTACACCTGCATCGGGATTTTGGCGTTTTCGGCGATCGCCTCCAAAGCTTTTTGCAATGTTTGAACGTGCTTTTCTACAGCTTGACGAGTCTTAGTAGCATTGTTGTTGTTCGCTTGGATGAAAGTTTGTTGCAGTTTCTGCACGTAACCTGGAGTCATCTGCACCGCAATCAAATCTTTGCTAACAGTATAGTCGCAAATCTTGGGGTTGCCTTTACAAGTTCTATCTAAATCGGTGCGGGCTTTTTGCAGGTTTCTTTCTTCCTGCAACCTTACTTCTGCTTGCTGCAAGGAAGTTTTGTAGGAAGCGATCAGCGGTTGGGCTTTCTGAGAATAGGAAGTTGCCGCCGGCACTTGCTCCGCGTAACTCAAAGCTCTCCGCCAGTATTCAGATGCTTTAAACCAGGCGTTTTTGCCTTCAAAAATTTGAGCTTCCGCTGCTAAAGTCACAGCTTGAGTATACGCATTTTCGGAAATTCCTTCGACATTTTTGCGCTCGCGAGCTTCTGAAAGTTTGGTTTCGTATTTGGGAACTAGCAGTTTAGCTTGTTGGTAAGATGTCGTGCTCGTGGGAATTGTTGATAGGATGTCTAGGGCTTCTTCCCAACCTGATTGCACTTGATCCCAAGTCTCGGCTGTGTGAGCTACTGCTTCGCGAGCTTCTGCTATTTGGGCTGTGCTTTTGGCGGCGAGCAGCGTTTTTTCGGCTTGTTTCTCTGTGCTTAACTGCCGATTTCCAGTTGCTAAATTTTTCCGGTATTCTTTTGACTTTTTCTGAGCAAATGGATAAGCTGGGCTGTCCGGGGGGATTTCTGCGAGTTCGGCGATCGCACTTTGCCACAGAGCTTGCGCTTCCTGGCCGTCCTCGGCAGAATAAGGCGGATTTTGGGTTTTCTGGGCTGCTGACTGTGCGAGGCGCGCTGCATCGATCGCAGAGTTTAAATTCTGATTTTGCTTCCGGTAGTTTTCCAGGGCGCTTTGAGCTTCACCGCGATGAATTGACCAGGAGGGAATCGGTTCCAAAAGGGCGATCGCCTGTTTTAACTGTCGCTGCGATTCTTGGGGGCTGTTGGCAACTTTTGACGTTTTCAGAGTCTTCGTCGAATTCTCGCTCAACTGTTTGGCATCAGCTAATGCAGTACATTCTCCGATGACGCAGGGGCGGCTCAGCATATAATAACCGCCTGCCAAAATTAGCGCCGCCATGCTGACCATTCCTGCTGCAGCCAGCATCGCAAACGGTGAATGCTTGGGTTTTTGGGCAACTGTTACCGCTTCCATATCCAGCGGATTGAAGGGATTGTCGGCAATATCTACCGGTATTGCAGCTACCTTAAAGGCGATCGGCTCGGAATTGCTGGAACTCTCAGACAAATTGGGGAAATATTCTTCATCCCACGCATCTTTCCCATCCGTTTCTAACGGTATCTCCTCCTCTAAATCCGCCGTCTGGGCCGCATTTTCTGTTAAGACTATCCCGGTTTCTTCTGCGGGAGTATTCTCTGTTTTTTTGAACACCTGCACTGTTTTGGGTCTTGACAAAACAGGGTTGTGCATGGTAAAAGAATGGAAAGCATAAGGCTGTTTTTGCCCGGTAATTTTTAGGCAAAGTCCAATCTGTTGAATAGATTCTGGTTCTATTTCGAGAATTGCTGCTTCTAGCACCGCAAAAGTCGGTTTGGCTTTGAGAACTAAACTGCGCGGGTGTTCTCCCACAACCGTTAAAGATTCATCTCGAAAATCGCAACTAATATAAAGGGGTAATTTTTTAAATCCGGCTGCTTGCAAGTGCTGCTGCAACTTTACTTCTAGAATTTGTGCGTTGCTTTGTCGCGTTGCTACTGTCATATTTTCTCCTCTGTCCGATCTCACCACTTTCGATTTTAGATTGTGAATTTTAGATTTTAGATTGCAGAACTGTCGGGATTTTTGATTGGTTTGAACTTTGGCACCGATTCATTCCAAATCTTAACTCTTAAAATTCAAGTTGCAACAAAATCTTAACTCTCAAATCTCAGCTTGCAAAGCCTGCCCATAACTTTCGCTGTAATAAACTTGAGTCACGTCAAAACGTCCGCCATATTGTTTGAAAGGTTCTGCTGCATAACCAAGTGGCAGCAAACAGCAAACATCTACTTCTTCGGGAATTTGAAAGGCTTCTTTCACCTTAGCGCTGACAAAACCTTCCATGGGACAACTGTCTACCCCAAAACTTTTAGCTGCAATCATTAAGTGGGCTACTGCGAGCATTGTATGTCTGTTTGTCCAAGCTTCTAGGGAGTCGAAGCAGGGACGGTGCTCGAACAATTGCGGGATTGCTTGGCGCATATAACCGGCTAAATTGTCATTCATTGCGCCTGTGGTTTTGCCCAATTCGATGACGGCTTCGGTGTTTTCGGACCCGGCGGCGCGTCGATCGCCACAACAGATTAATACTACTGGGGCTTCTACCACTTGGCGCTGATCGAAGGCGCAAGCTTTTAATTTTTCTTTGCTGGCTGGGTCTTGAAGTACGATAAACCGCCAAGGCTGCAAATTGTAACCAGAGGGCGATCGCACTCCCAATCGCAAAATCTCTGCCAATATTGCTGGGGGAATCGGATCGGGTTTGAAGCTGCGGGCGGCGCGGCGGCTTTCGATCGCGGTTTTAACATTAATTGAAGGTTGGATTTCAATTGTCATGGGTAATTGGTAATTGGGGATTGGGCATTGGGCATTGGGCATTGGGCATTGGGCATTGGGATTGGTAACTGAAAAAAGTTGGATTGTTTTCTTTCTTCTTCCTTCTTTCCTCTTCCCTCTTCCTTCTTCACCCCAAGCCCAACTCGCGCTTGAGCAAATTAATTGACTTAGATCCGATGTAATTTTCGGAGCATATCAGTTGCGGGGGACGAATAATATCTTCTCTAGCCGCATTGATGGCAGCTTTTACTGTAGCAAAACTCGGTTGGTCGCAAAAAATTGTTCTGGCCGATCGCACGATCGAGTTAATCTTGTAGGCGTCTGACAGCAATGCCGTCATCACCAGCAAATCCTCTCCCCGGATGCTGTGGATGATGACTTCGGTCGATCGTAGCATTCCCGGACTCAGGCTGACGAGACCCAAATAGCTGTCTTTGGGCAAACTCCCGACTAGCTGGATTTCCTGGCTGTAGTCGTAGATGTCTACGGGAATAACTCGCACAGAACGCGGTGCCGAAATCGATTCTGCTTCTCCGATAAAATATCGACTCGTAATCACAGTTCCCGAAGAGATTTGATCCAAAAAAGTACCTAGCTGTTCCATCGGCACTAACTGTATGGGAATGCGAAGAGCTTGTTCGAGTTCTTTCGCCATCAGTTCACCCACGCCGATGTCTTCTGTGGGGGCTGTGACGACCACTCGGGCGCTGCACCTGAGCCGCCAGTCAATTTCCGCCAAAAGTAATTCCCTCGCTTGGTTGAGCGTACAGCCCTGTCCCAGCAGTTGATCGATACTTCCTTGCACTATTTTATTGGCCAGGGGATATTCTTCGAGGATCGGAGATTTGAGTTTGTTGCCACCTTCGTTGCCTAGGGCGCGGACGTAAATGCCCGATCCTGCTTGGGCTTCTACGAGTCCGGTATTTTCGAGCTGGCGGTATACTTTGCTGATGGTGTTGCGGTGCAAACCCGTCTGCATGGCTAGCTGTCTGGTGCTGGGCAAGCGGTGTCCGGGCGGAAATTGTCGCGAGGCGATCGCAAACCTGATTTGATTGAATAGTTGGGTGGATGCGGGAATATCGCTATCTGTTTGAATATGAAATTGAACCATTATTAAAGGCTCCCACGACTTCAACTTAGTATTTTTATAACGTTGAGTACCGCGCATAGGATTGCTCGGATATCTCTGTCTATAGCATAATCTTATTTGGCCGATCTGCTGCAGCCGTTCTGCCACAGGACGATCGGCCCGAAGAAGCGATTAATCGCAGCCTCGGGAGTTTCCCTCAACAATCAGGTACTGTCAAGTCTTAGTTTTATTTACTCTCAGATTTTGAGATCGCTTGCTATTTTCCGGCCCGTCAGCAAATAAGTTTGCATTTCCCCTTTACCTTTAATCTCGATCTCGCCACGATCTTCAAATTCATATTTATCCTGCAGCAACTCATAAGTATAGTGGCTGACTTGAATGCGACCTGGTATGCCGTGAGATTCCATGCGGCTGGCTGTATTCACCGCATTTCCCCACAAATCGTAAATGAATTTTTTAGTACCGATTACCCCCGCTACCACCGGGCCGCTATTAATCCCGATGCGGAGGTCAAATTTCGCGTCTAGCTTCACATTTAATTCCTGAATTGCTGCTAGCATATCCAGCGCCATTTCGGCGATCGCCTCTGCGTGGTCTGGACGTTCAATGGGAATACCGCCTGCTACCATGTAAGCGTCCCCGATCGTCTTGATTTTTTCTAACCCGTGCTTCTCACTCAGTTCGTCAAAAGCTGAGAAAATTTCATTCAGCAAGTACACTAATTTAGTTGCAGACATGGTGGTAGAAATTTGGGTAAAATTCACCAAGTCAGCAAAAAGAATTGTTGCTTTTTCAAACTTGTCAGCAATCACCCCCGGTTGGTACTTCAACCTGTCGGCGATCGCTGCGGGCAAAATATTTAGCAGTAACCTTTCAGTTTTTTTCTGTTCTTTCCTGAGTGCAGCTTCTATCTGCCTGCGCTTGGTTATGTCGTGAAAAAACACAGAAATGCCGTCGTGAGAAGGAAAAACCCGGACTTCCACCCACACTTTCAAGGGACGATAATATTGTTCAAAAGCCACACCAACTTGTTTGGCGACAGCTCCATGATACTCTTCATAAAAATCAGAATTCACTAATTCGGGAAACTCTTCCCAAAAATTTTTACCATAAAGTTCTTCCGGGGAGCGCTGCCAAAATTGCCCTGCTTTGTAATTGACGTAAGTAAATCGCCACTGGGTGTCTAAAGCAAAAAAAGCATCGCTCATTCCTTCTAAAAAATTGACAATTTGCTCGTCTGTAGAACGGAGTTTTGCTTCTACTTGTTTGTTCCTAATCTGTGCGCGCTTTAATTTAGTCAGATTTATTCGCAACTCCATGTGGTTAATAATTTGCCGTCCTAAAGTCCGCAGCGCTTCTAGCTGTTGTGGGGTGAGATTGCGAGGAACTGTATCTATCGCGCACAAAGTGCCTATAGGGAAACCGTCAGCAGTTACTAGCGGGGCTCCAGCATAAAATCGAATATTTGGATCGGAAGTTACTAACGGATTGCCGGCAAAGCGATCGTCTTCTAGAGCATTCGGTACAACTAGCAATTCGTTGGGATTTAAAATAGCGTGGGCGCAAAAAGCTAACTCTCTCGGAGTTTCTGGCGCTTCCAGACCGACTTTTGACTTAAACCACTGTCTGTTAGAATCTATTAAGCTTACTAAAGCAATAGGAGTGCCGCAAATATAGGATGCTAAAGCTGTTAGGTCATCAAAAGCTGCTTCGGCCTCTGTATCTAGAATGTCGTAGCGGTGAAGTGCTTCTAGCCTCTCTTCTTCGTTGCTGGGCAAAGGCGCAGCCTGCATCGGCGGCGGGGATACAGGTTTGCGAATAATGCGCGCAAGTCTCAGTGCTGCGAATTTTTGGACTTGCGTCGCCAGCCTTTCAACTAGCATCAAAAGACCTATTTGCCAAGCTTTATTCATATTTTTTTATCTTTTCTCACACTTGATGGAACTGCGGGCGATCGATCTAATTCGATGAATACTTATGCACTTACTGCAACTAACTCCTCAATCTCCAGAGCTTTTGTTGGCAATTTCGCTGTCAATACTTCTGTGCCCCCTTCGCGGACAAGTATATCATCTTCAATCCTGATTCCCCGCACGTCTGCGAATTTTTCCAACTCGTCCCACTTAACAAAATTTTTATATTTGGCACGATTTTCAGAGTTATTCAAAATTGCCGGAACTTGATAAAATCCCGGTTCGATCGATACCAGCATTCCCGGACGCAAAACTCGATTCAACCGCAAAAATCCCAACCCAAACCGACTGCTTCTTGTTCTTCCTTCTTGATAGCCAGCCAAATCTCCTAAATCTTCCATATCGTGAACATCCAAACCAATTAGATGTCCGATACCGTGAACAAAAAACAGCGCGTGAGCGTCCATTTCTACCAAATCTTCAACATTGCCGCGCAAAATGCCCAAATCAACCAACCCTTCCGCCATAATCCGAGCAGCTAATAGATGAATATCTTGATATTCCACGCCAGGACTAATTCTCTCAATACAAGCATCGTGCGCTGCCAAAACTACATCATAAATCGCTCTTTGAGTCGGAGAAAAATTGCCAGAAATCGGCCAAGTGCGAGTCACATCCGCCGCCCATCCCATTGATGTTTCTGCACCGACATCTGCTAACAGCAAATCTCCTGTTTGTAGGGAATTGTGATAATGTTCGCTGTGCAGCACTTCTCCATGCACCGTCACGATACTAGGATAGGCATAGGTCATATTTTTGGAGATGATGACACTTTCCATTGCAGCGCGCACCCCTGCTTCAATTTGAGCATTTCGAGTTGCCGCCATCCCCGCTTTGTGAGCTTCTACAGTAACAGCCGCAGCTTGACGCAATTCGGCCAAACTGCCTGCATCGTGGCTCAGGCGCAGAGATACGATCGCCTGAGTTAATTCTAGGTCGATTCCGGTTGGCGAGTTGGGCGGTGCAAGAGGGCGATCGATAATTTGAGACTGTTGCAACTGAGTCCAAGAATCCTGAACGGCGATCGTTGCTGCATTTGTCGCTCGGGCTTTCAATTCGGCCATTGGAAAAGCAGCATCAGCCCCAATTAGTTCGGCAATTTCTGCTCTTTTCGGCATTTCTCCGTGCCAAAGCGTGCTGCTAGCAGGTGCCTCATCTAAGAACAATTCTAATTTCCCCGATTCTAAGCGAATCGCAGCATTTTCTAAGGGCAAACCAGCAAAATATAGAAAGTGACTGCTGGCACGAAAGCGATAAGTAAGTGCCGGATAATTGCGAGGAATGCTGCGACCAGACCAGAGAATTACCGGAAAATTAATTAAACTGGCCAGTTTTTGCCGCCGTTGCTGTAAAGTATTAGTTAACAAATCATAACCTTCTGTAATTTTCATGGGTAAAAACTGATAAGTTTGAGTTGGGTTGGCAATCAGCGGGAAGTTTTTGCATTCTCGGCATTAAAGCACTAAAATTCAGACTGCCAACTTGGCAGACATTTTTGAGAAAACTCTCATCTTTATCTGATTTTTTGCTAGCATTTATAGGCGGTCTTTTTTATAGTCTTTGTCGTCATCGCCGGGATGATTTGGTTAAGCAGTAAGCCTGAGCCACAGACAGGAAAAACAGGCTGAAAGTGCTACTTTGCAAGCAATTAGCAGAAATGTCACAACACCTGCAATTAATCAAATTCCTCGATTTGGTTTTTGTTGATTGGGTGACGTGAGCGATCGCCTCTATTGACTGTTTGATATTTTAGACTTTAAAGTATAAGTAAAGTTCACTGAAAAACATGAAAATTTCTCACAAAGCTCCTCAAACTTCAGCGCAAGTCCGCGATTGGCCGATCGCACACTTACCGGGATTGAGCAAGGAAAACCAATCTCAACTAGAAGAGTGCAGCATCACCACAACCGGGCAACTAATTCGCATGACCAAAACGCAGGCGGCGAAAGTGTTGCTAGCCAATCAATTACAGATTAACATTCAATATGTTAATAAATGGGTAGCGATGGCAAATTTGGCTCGAATTCCGAGTGTAGGGTGTGAGTATTGCGGGCTGTTACTTCACGCCGGGGTTGCTTCGCCGGCTCAATTGGCTCAAATGCCCGTGGAGAGATTGCACCAACAAGTTTTAAGGCTGCACGTAGCGACAATGCAGCGCAATGACTTGACTCCTTCAGTCGATCGCGTGCACAAATGGGTTCAACAAGCTAGATTAGTCAGTAGTCAGTAATCATTAGTCATTAGTCAACAGTCATTATTATGTCAATTCAAGTTTACGGAATCCCGAACTGCGGCACCTGCAAAAAAGCTTTCCAGTGGCTCAAAGATAGCGATGTTAATTACGAGTTTATTAACACAAAAGAACAGCCACCGGCTCGCGCCACAATTCAAAGCTGGGTAGCTGCTTTGGGTTTTCAACCCATGCGAAATACTTCCGGTCAATCTTACCGCGCTTTGGGCGACGACAAGAAAAATTGGACGAGCGAACAGTGGGTGGAGGTTTTTGCTAAGGATGCGATGCTGCTGAAACGTCCTCTTTTCGTTAAAGATGGAACGGCTGTTTTAGTAGGTTTCAAAGAAGACGCACTTAGAGAAAAATTGGGGCTTTCAAAGGGCTGAGTTCAGCCTGTTGTTCGCCGCAAAAACTTAAGTTCGCCCATATCATCCGAGAAACCCCAACGCTCGTAAAACGGCATCATGTTCGGCAAACAATTAAGATAAAAATGCTCGACACCTTGCAGTTCGGGATGAGTTAAAACTGCATCCATCAACTTCGCACCCAGTCCCATCTTTCTGTGTGTCGGCTTGATAATGACATCAAAAATCATGGCTCTGTATACGAAATCGGTAATGACGCGGGTAATGCCAATTAGCCGATCGCTCTCATCGACCAAACCAATGATAACATCAGTAGAAGCCAGCATTTTCACCACATCCTGCCGCGTCCGCTTGTCGCTCCAAAACTCGTTTTTGTACAAATTCATCAAGTCGGAAACCTGGCTTTCGGTCAAAGTTTCGACAATTCGGTAGTTATCCATTTTATCGGTCATACTCTACTTTACCGTAATCTAGTTTAATTGCGCGATCGGCTAAATCAAAATAGCGATCGTCGTGACTAATCACAAAAACCGTTTTCCCCCGCCGCTTCAACTCCGGTAGCAACTGCTTGTAAAAAATATCCCGGAAAAACGGGTCTTGATCCGAAGCCCATTCATCAAACAAATAAATCGGTCTATCTTCCAAATACGCCGTCAGCAAAGCCAGCCGCTTTCGCTGTCCCTGAGACAAAGCCGTAGTTGACAAAACTCCATCTTTCACCTCAACTTTATTGTCCAAATGAAACTCTCGCAAATATTCAGCAGCCTGCTTGTCCAAATCGTGATTAGTCATCCCCAAAAGCCTTTCAAACAGATAGAAATCCGAATAAATCGCAGAAAAATGCTGCCTGTACCACTCTCGATTTTCCTCAGTAATTGGCTGACCATCGAGGAGAATTTTTCCCGATTCAGGAATATACAAACCAGTGATTAACTTAGCTAAAGTAGACTTACCGCTGCCATTCCCGCCAATTATAAACACCAATTGACCGGGATGAAACTTCAAATTTAGCTCGCCCAAACTAAAATTGCTGTCTTCTTTTTCTCCCGGATAGCTGTGAATTACTCGATTTAACTCCAGCGTCGCCCACTCAGCAGTTTTAATCGGTTTAACCGTTGAACTTATCTCAGCTTGACTCGCCAAAGCCAATCCCATTCTCTCTATCTTTTCCACAGAAGTATTAGCCCGAAAAATCGCCGGCAACCTTTGCAAAATATTCTGAAACGGAGACATCAAATAGGTACTTGTCAGAATGTAAGCTGACAAAACAGGTGTAGAAACTGGCACAAATTTAGGCAAAGCAAACAGCAGCAAACCCATCAACATAAAAAATAGCAACTGACCGACTCCAATCGCAATTGCACCAGTATTCAAAGCAGTCACGTTATAATGGCGGGAAGCATCAGCACTCACCTGCAATTGTTCCGTAAAAAACTCTTGGCGGCGCAAAGAATGCAGTTTAAGTTCCTTAATTCCATCAGTAATACTGCGAAAATGCTTAAACAATATATCTTGTTCTTCTCTGGCTAAATCGAAGAATTTCCGCATTTTGCTGAGCAACAACTGCACGGTGCCAATCATCAGCACCAAAAAACAAAAGACAACAACAAAAACCGTACCCGAAATCGTGCTTAAATAAGTTAAGCAGCCCACGACAACGGCGATATCAACACAAAGAAAAGGAATCAAAAATATAGTATTAGAAAGCGTTCCCACATCATCAGTCAGAGTTGCCAGCAAGCGGTTAGCGCCCAACTCTTCCAAATTCCGCAAAGGAGTAGACAAAATCCCGCGACTCAAACTCAGACGCAAATTATAAACCGCTTCTTGAGAGAGATAAATTAACAAAAATTGGGATACAAAGCCACTCAAAAGAGCCAAGATTGCTAATCCCGCAAAATACCAGACTAAATTACCATTGGAATTGTCGCTGATTGCCCGATTAATTAGGGAAATTAACATAGCGCTGCAACCGCCGCTGATTAAGCCTGTGAGTATGGCGATGGAAACATTTAACCAAGAAGCCTTTAATAGTAACCAAATTACATTCATCGTTTACCTCTATAATAATTTTATGTCCTTTCTAGAACAGGCAAGATGCCTGTTCCACAAGAAAATTTACTTTTTGTGGAACAGGCATCTTGCCTGTTCCTAAATAGATACTTGACAAGGTTGCAACATCTCAAATACAACCCGCTCATAAATATCAGTCATTGGCATTTCTACTTCCACTGACTCGAAGGAAACTGTTGCTGTTTCTCCCTCATATTCTCGAAACAACCACTCATTAGAGGCAGTTTTAATATATTGTTCTACTAAAATTTCGTAGGGGGTGACTAATAGATATTCCCGCAATTTAGGAATCGATCGATAAAACCGAAACTTATCTTCTCTATTAACATCCTCGCTATACTTAGAAAGCACTTCTACAATCAACACAGGATTTAGTATTTCATCACTGCGTCCCTCGGTAAAAACTGGCTCCCCTTCAATCACCATCACATCCGGGTAAGTTCCCCGTCGATACCGAGGAATCCACAACCGCAAATCGCTGATAAATACTTTTGCATTCTTCCCCCGCAAAGCAGTATGTAAATAAGCACAGATATTGCCTTTAATCTGGCTGCGATTAATCGTGCTGCCTGCAATTGGTACAATTTCTCCATCGCGGTATTCATTTCTAAACTCAGCAGTTTCCTCTAACTCCCGGTACTCATCTGGAGTATAAAACTTTTCCTTACTTTGTACTAACATTATTGCCTCTGTACTAACTTTTATCTGCGTTAATCTGTCTACATCTGCGGTTAAAAATCATAATTAACAGTATATCACAACAAAAAAGAAACGCCCAACTGCAAAGAGTCAGGCGTTTTCCACTATTTCACAAACAGGAAAAATTAATCCCGGCGAGACACCAAATTCGATTCTATTTTCGCACCCGCAACAGGTTGCACATGACTCAATGCCGACTGCAACATGGGAGTTTTGGTAATAGCATCATTAGCCAAGTTAAACAAAGGGTTCGACAAAATTCCCGCCAATGTGGTCGCAACCAAGGTGAGTACAACGCTGACTTGCAAAGGCCGCAGTCCCTGAAGGTTCCAGCGAATTTCGGGATAATTTTTTACCGCGTCTGACATCTCTTGAGGTTCTTTTACTACCATCATCTTGACAACGCGGATGTAGTAGTAAATCGAAACTACGCTGGTAATTAATCCCAGAATAACTAAGCCGTAAAGTCCTGCTTGCCAGCCGGCCCAGAACAGATAGATTTTGCCGAAAAATCCCGCCAGGGGCGGAATTCCACCGAGAGAAAGCAGGCAAATACTTAAGGCTAAAGTTAACAGCGGGTCTTTTTGGTACAAACCCGAGTATTCGCTAATTTGGTCGGTTCCAGTCCGCAGCGAGAACAGGATGATGCAGGCGAAAGCACCCAAGTTCATAAACAGGTAAACCAACAGATAAAATATCATGCTGGAGTAACCGGCTTCTGTTCCTGCAATCAAACCCAGCATTACAAAACCGGCTTGGGCGATCGACGAATAAGCCAAAAGCCGCTTCATGCTAGTCTGGGCGAGGGCAACCACATTTCCCAACACCATGCTGAGAATGGCTAAGGCCGTGAATACGAAGTGCCACTGTTCGGTAAGTGCGGGGAAAGCACTTGTTAACAAGCGGATTGCTAGGGCAAAACCGGCTGCTTTGGAACCGACAGAAAGGAAGGCAACAACGGGTGTAGGAGAACCTTCGTAAACGTCAGGAGTCCATTGGTGGAAGGGAACCGCAGAGATTTTGAAGGCGATACCGGCGATCGCAAAAACCAAAGCAATCACCAAACCCAGAGATTGACCTTCATCCACAGTAGAAAGGTTAGCCGCGATCGTACTCAGCTTAGTTTCGCCGCCAGACAACCCGTACAGCAGCGAAAGCCCGTAGAGAAACACCGCCGAAGAAGACGACCCAATTAACAAATATTTCAAAGCAGCTTCATTGGAACGCGGGTCGCGTTTTGTGTAACCCGTCAGCAAATAAGACGAGATACTCAGAGTTTCCAACGAAATAAAAATCATCACCAATTCATCAGCGCCGCTGAGGAACATTCCCCCCAAAGTAGCGGTCAGCAAAATGCCGATAAATTCCGCTAAAGCAGTACCCGTTTGCAGTACATAGCGGACGGATATCAAAATAGTGACAGCCGTACTCAAAGCGATAATTCCGCGAAACACCAAACTCAAGGCATCGCTGTTAAAACCGCCCAGAAACGAGATGGTATCCGTGTTATCCCACTGCAAACACAAGGCAGCGACGGCGGCCAACAAACCCGCAACGGCAACGTAGGGAGTCCAAGCCGAGGAACTGCGGCCTACGATTAAATCGCCGACGAGAACCACCAAGAGGGTGATGATGACAATTCCCTCTGGCAAGATAGTTCCAGCATTTAGCTGGGCAGCAAGAGTAGCAAAATCCATATTTTCAGGCAGGTTGGGTAGTACAAGCCGCAAAGGCTGTAATGGGCTGTGAACTTGTAAAAATTCTTTACCAAACACAGATTGTAGCGGATTACAGCTTCGCGATCCCAGTTGGGCGGGTGTTTGTTGCCGGAGAGTTGATACTCGGTAGCGGTTTTGCATACATTTGCGGGCATTGTAGAGATTGCCCCCTGATGTCACCTAGGACGAGAGTCGCCATCGACCATAACTGCCACAATGTAGAAAGTTAAACCAGTAATTCGGCATGACTGACTCGCTAATTGCCTACAAACAGCAGATCCTCAATGACTTCAACAACGACCCCGACTACGAGAAGGAATTTCACAAACAGGCTGCAACTCGGTTAGTAGAATTGGCAAAAGTGCGATCGGGCAAGCTTGTTCTAGATATAGCCACCACAACAGGTTTAGCGGCGATTGCGGAGGATGCACTTAGGTCGATCGGGTTCCAGAAAATATAAGTCGCCTTTTCTACACTAGGAATGCTTTAGATAGTATGTCTAAACTACTCAATTACATCTGTATCTTTATTATTATCGGCTGGCTACTGTTTGCTTGTCATTCTCCCGAATCTCTCAAAGTAAAACCTCCTCCCCTAAAAGTATCTTGTGTCTCTTTTGTTGGCTATACACCTCTAATCATTGCTCAAGACAAAGGATTCTTCAAAGCGCAAGGGGTAGACGTGGAACTCAGCTATGTACGCTACTCACAATTCCAAGACGCGGATTTCAGTGCAGGGAAGTATGATGGGATCGGATTGACCTTGGGCGATTTGGTGATATTGAGTGCCACAAATCCTGATATGCAAGCTGTGATGGTTTTGGATGAATCGACAGGTGCAGATGTGGTAGTCGCGCAATCGGAGATTAAAACAATCCCTAACTTGAAAGGAAAAAAGCTCGGTGCAAATCTAGGCAGCTTTAGCGAGGTTTTCGTTACTGAGATGTTGAAAGCCTCTAAACTGACGAGCGATGATGTTAGCCTGGTTAAAGTCGAGCCTTTAGAAGTTCCCAATCGCTTACAAAACAATGCTATCCAAGCAGGGCACACTTGGGAACCGCATCTTTCTGAAGCATTAAAATTAGGGGCGCATATCCTGTTTACAAGCAAACAAACCCCAGGCTTAATTTTGGATTTGGTCGCGTTTCGGGGTGAGGTGATACGCGATCGCCCCGAAGATATTCGCGCCTTTGTGCGAGGCTGGCTTCAAGGCTTGTCCTATTGGGAAGCAAATATTCCCGAAGGAAACGAGCTCGTGAGCAAAGCGTTGAATATGCCAATCAAGACAAGCTCTTTCGAGGGAATAGACCTCACTGACCTTGCAGAAAATCAAAAGTTCTTTCAATCAGACAGCCCTAATTATATCTACAAAACCGCCAAGAAATATGCGGACTTTTTTATTCGCGCTGGCAATGTGACGCGCCTTCCCAATCTAGAAACCTTGTTCAATTCTTCTTTCTTAACCCCCCCCTCATAGTCGGAAACCATGAAGCGCTCCTTTTTCAACAGCATCTTTATTATTATTACCTGCGGGCTGCTGTTTGCTTGTCATTCTGTGGAATCTGTAAAAGTAAAACGTCCTCCCCTGAAAGTAAGTTTGATCTCTTTTGTTGGCCATAGACCGGGCCTCATTGCTCAAGAGAAAGGATTCTTCAAAGCGCAAGGGGTAGACGTGGAACTCAGCTATGTAGACTACTTACAATTGCAACAAGCGGATTTCAGTGCAGGGAAGTATGATGGAATTGGATTGACCTTGGGCGATTTTATGATCTTGAGTGCCACATATCCTGATATGCAAGCTGTGATGGTTGTGGATGAATCCACAGGTGCAGATGTGGTAGTCGCCCAATCCGACATTAAAACAATCCCTAACTTGAAAGGAAAAAAGCTTGGTGCAAATCTAGGCGGCTTTAGCGAAGTCTTCGTTACTGAGATGTTGAAAATCTCTAAGCTGACGAGCGATGATGTTAGCCTGGTTAAAGTTGATGGTTTAGAAGTTCCCAATCGCTTACAAAACAATGCTATCCAAGCAGGGCACACTTGGGAACCGCATCTTTCTGAATCATTAAAATTAGGGGCGCATATCCTGTTTACCAGCAAGCAAACCCCAGGCTTAATTTTGGATTTGGTCGCGTTTCGGGGTGAGGCGATACGCGATCGCCCCGAAGATATTCGCGCCTTTGTGCGAGGCTGGCTTCAAGGCTTGTCCTATTGGGAAGCAAATATTCCCGAAGGAAACGAGCTCGTGAGCAAAGCGTTGAATATTCCCATCGAGACAATCTCTTTCGAGGGAATAGACCTCACTGACCTTGCAGAAAATAAAAAGTTCTTTCAATCGGACAGTCATAATTATATCTACAAAACCGCCAAGAAATATGCGGACTTTTTTATTCGCGCTGGCAATGTGACGCGCCTTCCCAATCTAGAAACCTTGTTCAATTCTTCTTTCTTAACCCCCCCTCCTAGTCGGAAACCATGAAGCGATCGTCGTTTTTAAACAGCATTCGTACAAAGTTAATCGTGTCGTTTCTGCTCGTTGCTCTAATTCCGTTGCTGTTGTTAGCATTTATCAACAAGCAGACAACTCAAAACGCACTGACCGACAACGCACGACAAGCCCTATCAGCAGAGGCTAACGAAACCGCTAACAGAATAGATGGATTTATCGATGCGAATCTCAATGCCGTGCGCGTAGAAGCGATTTTACCAGGTTTGGCTGCCTATCTGGGCCTACCTCCAGAACGGCGAAATGGTAGTCCGCAAGAGATGTTAGCGACTGAAACCTTAACCCGGCTCAGTCGCAAAGATATGCTTAATATTATCTCCTATGCCTTGCTCAACTTAGAGGGACGGAATGTACTCGATACGAATACACCGGATGTTGGACGAGATGAATCCGGTCAAGATTACTTCCAAGAACCGCTCAAAACTCAACTATCTTTTGTTTCTAGTATTAGGCAATCGCCGACAATTCCCAACCTCGTTACGCTCATCTTTAGCAGTCCTGTTCGCGATGCGAAGGGAAATATATTGGGTGTATTGCGGGTGACATACAATGCCACATCTGTCCAGCAGTTGGTGACTCGGGAAACTGAACACGCAGGTGCGAAATCGTTAGCAGTTCTTTTAGATGAATACTATATCCATCTGGCACATAGCACTACACCTGAACTCCTTTTCAAATCGATTGTGCCTTTGTCACCCAATGTTGTAGCTAAACTGCAACGCGAAGGGCGTTTGCCTAAGACTCTAACGAAAGAACTTGCAATCAATTTGCCCGACCTCAAGCAAGCATTAGACACTAAACAGCCTTATCTAACCACACGATTGGCAGCTACGGGTAATAATGAGTTGAGCCTCTTAGCGATCGCTCGCCTGAAATATAAACCTTGGTCAGTTCTTTTCGCACAGCCGATTGCCGTTGCCCTAGCACCTGTAGAAAAACAAATACGTGATGCACTTATTTTATTAGCAATCATCGCCACAATTGTAACTATCATCGCTTTGGCGATCGCACAACTATTAACCAAGCCTGTGATTTACCTCACCGAAGCCGTTGCCCAGTTTACGGCAGGTAAGTTAGACATCCGTGTGAAGATGCGATCGGGAGACGAAATCGGTCTGCTGGCACGATCCTTCAACAGCATGGCGAGGCAAATCCAAGAATCCTTTGAAACCCTCGAAGACAAAGTTAAAGAACGAACAGCAGAACTCGCTAATGCTAATCAGGAAATCATTGCCCTCAACGAAAAACTCAAAGTAGACAACCTCCGCTTAGGTGCAGAATTAAATGTGGCGCGTCAGATCCAGCAAATGATTTTGCCTAACCCTGAGGAACTGGAAATTGACGGACTAGATATCGCCGGATACATGGAACCCGCTGATGAAGTAGGAGGTGACTACTACGACGTGCTACAGATCGATGGTGTTGTCACACTGGCGATCGGTGATGTCACCGGACACGGCCTCGAAAGCGGCATTCTGATGCTGATGGCGCAAACCTCAGTTCGCACCCTGCAAGAGATTCGTGAACTAGACCCCGTTCGATTCCTGGATGTACTCAACCGTACCCTCTACAAAAACGTACAGCGCATGAACTCTGAGAAAAGTCTGACGCTGGCGATTTTGAGCTACTCCCAAGGAGTCATTAGCATCAGCGGTCAGCATGAAGAAACGCTAGTTGTGCGAAAAAATGGAGATGTTGAGCGCATCGACACCATGGAGTTAGGCTTCCCGATCGCTTTAGATGATGACATCGCAGACTTCATCAGTCACATCCTGATTGAGCTAGAACCTGGAGATGGCGTGGTGCTTTATACTGATGGGATTCCAGAAGCCTATAACATCCGCAAAAAGCAGTATGGACTGAAGCAATTGTGTCAAGTAATCAGTCAAAATTGGCACAAGTCGGCAGCAGGAGTTAAGGATGCGGTGATTGTAGATGTGCGGCAACATATCGGTAAGCAGAAAGTGTTTGATGATATTACGTTGCTAGTCTTTAAGCTGCAGGCGGACGTTACTGAAAAGGGAAATTTAGTTAATAAAATTATTTCTCCAGAAGAAATGCTACAATGAAGAACAAAGTTTGAGTAATACTTTATGAAAGTAAACTACCAAGAAAGAATTGATTTAACAGCAGACGAGTTAAAAATAATTCTGTCGGAGCAGCGAACTCTACCTAATAAACAAAAAATTCAGGCACTTTATTGGTTAAAAACTGGAGCTAGTCAAAGCCTTACAGATGTAGCTGAACGTTTAGGTGTACATAGAATTACTGTACATAGATGGTTAAAACAATATATTGCTGGGGGTCTGTCAGAACTGTTAGAAATACGGCAAGCAACTGGTAGACCCCGAGTAATTCCTTCAGCGGTAATAGCCGGAATATCAGAAAAATTAAGTGAAGAGTCCTGTGATTTTAAGACTTATAAAGAAATTGGTCAATGGGTAGAAGAGAACTATCAAATCTCAGTCAAATATCAAACATTACACAAGCAAGTACACTATCGCATGAAAGCCAACTTAAAGGAACCCAAGCCTGTGAGTAACGAAAAAGCTCAGGAGGCAGCCATTGAGTTTAAAAACCATTCAAAAAACTTGCTCAAAAACGATTAAAAGGAACAAGGTAACAGCTTTTAAAGTAAAATTTATAGGTAAAGTAAAAGGGAATTTCAAAGCTTATTATTGAGAGAGCTATAGCAATCCTAAATCAGGTGTGAAATTATTACTCCCTCCTTTTGATAAGGGGAGAGTTGGGGTGGGGTAAAAATTTTACGACTGATTTAGTATTGCTATATTAGCTTTAATCTATCTGACGTTTTTTGAGGTGGAGCTACTTAGAAGATGGTTTGGGAACTGCAACGGTGGTAACACGGACATTCGGATCGAGGGCGTCACCTTGAGAGTAAATATAATCAAATGCAGCTCGATCTTTAAGCATATTTGCCCGCAAAAATAGCGCGCTCCAACGGGCGATCGTTTCAATACCCACGGCTCGCTCTAAGGTAGCAGTATTGCGATCGGGGTTCGCACCAGCGGGGTTATTAACATTGGTAATGCCGAAGTGATTTGCACCCATAACAGTAATCAAAGCTTTGGGTGGTGTTTGAATTTGATCAAAGGTGCTTTGAGCTCGTTCAGGCAGGGCGACACCATCGATATCGCCTTGAATCAACGCCACTGCAATGCCATCATTAGCGATGGGTACAAATTCATTAGCAATGGGATTCCGCAAGTTAGCTCCAAAAAATGCACCCGCTAATAGTTCTTTCGGGCGCGTAAATGGCTCTTGACACAAATACAATTCTGGGAGACATTTATTAGCAATCACCGATAACCCCACCGCGCCACCAAAAGAATGACCCAATAAACCAAGGCGCTGCGTATCGATAACAGACGCAATCGGAGATGTGGGGTTTGTGTTTTCGATCGCCATTTGAGACAAAACCGCCGCAATTTGCGAAGTTTCGGACGCCAAATTAGGGGGTGAAGTGGGATTGAAGGGCGAAGGGCGCAAATGGTTCGGAACGACTACCACAAAGCCGTGCCGCGCCACCTGGCTAGCGTAATCTGAATAAAATGATTTATCTACAAGCGCACCTTGCAATAAAATTACAATGGGGAAAGAGTAATTACCAGAATTAAGATCGGATGGTTTAGGATAATAAATGTCAGCTAAATCGTTATTAGCAGATATCGTCCTACTGTAAAAGCTGGTTTCTTTAAATGGCGGTGCATAATCGATTGTTGTGGCAAATACTTTGCCACCAAGGACAACAAACGCAGCAATTGCACAAACAAGTGCTAGGGTTTTTGCCGAAAAAAAATGAGGGTTGAAATTCATAATTATTTTGGGTTTGAGAGTGCGTGCATAAGCTACTGAGAAAAAGCCAGTCGGCGACGGTTGGTAATTTAAGGAACGTTGCCGGAAAAGGTTGCGGACTCTGTGACTAAGAGTATCAACTTGTTGTTAATAGAAGTTTGTGTAAAAATTGCCAATAAACTGACTGATAAATAAACACGGTTCCTGATTTTACACCCTTTTTAACTACTTTTATTTTAGTGTGGCTTATAACCCGACCAAATCTTATTTAGAAAAACGTTTTTTAGAGTGGTGAATCGGAATTCCGATGGCTAATGTCGCTCCTTGAGTCGGTACCGAAAAACAACGGAGTTCCCCGCCGTGCTCATCCACTACAATAGCATAGCTAATCGATAACCCCAAACCCTTTCCTTGACCCACTTTCTTCGTTGTAAAAAATGGCTCAAATATGCGTTGTTGAACCTCTTCGGTTATGCCGGGTCCATTATCAGTAATATAAATACCCACTTGAACTTCGGACAGTAACTTCGTGCAAATAGTAATAGTAGGGATTTGGCTGCTATCACCTGCCTCCTTGGCGCAACTTTTTTGTGACTGCAACGCATCAATCGCATTGGTCAGGACGTTCATAAAAACCTGATTCATTTGCCCCGCATAGCATTCTATCTTTGGCAGAGCCTCATACTCTTTTACCACTTTAATTATCCTTTGGTCTGCTTCATCTTTTAGCCGATGCTGCAAAATCATCAGCGTACTTTCAATTCCTTCATGAATATCCACCGCTTTCAACTCAGCTTGATCGAGTCGGGAAAAATTCCGCAGCGATTGCACTATTTCTCCGATTCTGTCAGCTCCTATGCTCATAGAAGCAATTAGCTTCGGCAAGTCATTCCTGAGAAAAGTGAGATCGATTGCCTCCAGTTGTTGCTGGATAGCTGCTGTGGGATTGGGAAAATCTTCTGCGTAGAGTTGCACCAGCCTCAGCAAATCTTCAGTGTACTCCGTTATCGGACAGAGGTTCCCTTTAATGAAACTAATCGGATTGTTAATTTCGTGAGCTACCCCCGCTACGACATTCCCCAAACTTGACATTTTCTCGTTTTGGATGAGTTGAGCTTGCGTATGTTGTAACTGTTGTAGAGCCAGCTCTAGCTGGTGAGATTTCTCCCGCTCTTTAGCTTCGGACTCCCGCAATCGCGCATTTTGCTCGTGCAATTTTTTTTGCAAACGCTGAATAGTTAGGTGATTTTCGACACGAGCTAAAACTTCTTCTAAATGAAATGGCTTGGTGATGTAGTCTACTCCTCCCACAGCAAATGCTTGGACTTTATCCAACACTTGATCTAGGGCGCTCAGGAAAATTACTGGAATACCCGAAGTCCTGCAATCCGCTTTTAAATGTTGGCAAACTTCGTAGCCATTCATCTGGGGCATCGTGATGTCAAGCAAAATCAAATCTGGTGGGGTAGAACGTGCTGCTTTTAATGCCATTTCCCCGTTTATTACGCCCCGAACTTTATATCCTTTTTCGCTCAACATAGTGGATAAAAGACGCAGGTTGTCTGGGGTATCGTCAACCACTAAAAGATTGGCCAAATGAGATTCTAATTGCTGGCTTTTCATGGAATCATTTCTTCAGTTAAGTTAGTAATTTTATCAAAACGAAAGTTGTTAGCCCAATCAGCGATGGTCTCCGCGAAAGAAGTATTAGATTCGGGGATTGCGGTGACCAAACTTAAAATCAGCTCTGCATCAGCATCGATAGCTGCTTGATGTAACTGTATCACCCACTCCGCAGGCAGTGTCGCCAAAGTTGTCCTTAAATCTTCAGTTTTTTCCCCTTCTTTTACACTCAAGTCTTGACCCTCAAGCTGAGATAATGTAAAGTTCGGTAAATCTTCATAGATATACTGTACCCCTAAATGTTCAGCCATTTTGGCAAAAATAACTTCTTCTTGGAAAGGCTTGCTCACAAAATCGTCACAGCCTGAGGATAAAACAATGGCTCGCTCTTCCTCAAAAGCGCTAGCGGTCAACGCAAGAATCGGGGTAGCCTCCTCTTGAATCTTGGCTTTAATTTGTCTGGTGGCCTCATACCCGTCTATCACAGGCATTTGCATATCCATCCAAATTAGGTGAGGTTTCCAAGTTTCCCAGATTCTAATAGCTTCTTGACCATTTACTGCTTCCCGCACCTCCAAGCCAAGCGGTTCGAGAAGATGAACCAATAGCAAACGGCTCTCCCATTTATCATCAACCACCAAGATGCGATATGAGGGTTGGTTGGGTTCTAAACCAATTACCCGCCTTCTTGATTGTCGAGGTTCAACTTCAGCCATCTCAGGGGAGCTAATTTGGATATCAAAACTAAAAATTGTTCCTCGATTCAAGGTACTGCTGACGGTAATGTCTCCTCCCATCAGTTGTACGAATTGTCGGCTGATGGGTAAACCCAAGCCAGTTCCTTCTTGAGATTTCCGACCCGCATCAGTTTGTACAAAAGCCTTAAATAGAGAGCCTACCTCAGTAGGAGCAATGCCGTAACCAGTGTCTTCCACTTCAAACGTAATAGTCCGTGGTTCGTTGTCTGTTGGGGACTTTTGTTTTGCACTAATTGCTGCAACCCGAAGCATTACACTTCCCTTCGCAGTAAACTTTATCGCATTTCCTAGCAGATTAATTAAGACTTGACGCAATTTACTTTCGTCAGTCTTTACATACTGAGGAATGTTAGAATTGATGTGCCAACTGAGCTGTAAACCTTTAGAATCAGCTTTGAGTTTGAGCATTTCTTCGAGAGAATGGAGCACATGATACAGGTCAAAGCTAGTAGGATTTAAGGTAATCCGACCTGCCTCGATTTTAGACATTTCCAGCACGTCATTAATCAGCGTCAGCAAATGCTCGCCAGAACGACTAATGATGCCGAGCTGTCCCTGCTGTATGTGAGAAAGGGATGAGTCGCGGGCTAACACTTGGGTAAAGCCGAGAATTGCATTGAGGGGAGTTCGCAGTTCGTGACTCATATTTGACAAAAATTCGCTTTTAGCCTTGTTAGCCGCATCTGCCACTTCTTTGGCTTGTTGTAAGGCTTCCTCTGCTTTTTTGCGCTCCGTAATATCGCTTGCTGTGCCCGTTATTCCTAGAAAATTGCCCTCGGAATCCCGCACTACAATTGAATTAAGCCGGAGAGTGATAGGTCTGGTGTCTTTAGCTAATTGTATAGTTTCATACTGAAATACGGACTCTCCGTTCAGCATACGTTGGAATATCTCGTTATCTTTGGGAAGTTGTTCAGGTGGCTTAAACTCAGTGAATTTTCCCCCTATCATTTCTTCAGGGCAGTAGCCAAAAATATGTTTGACGGCAGCGTTGACGAAAGTATAACGCCCTTCAGCATCAACTGACCAAATCATATCCTGCGATGTTTCAACTAAGTCGCGATATTTCCCCTCGCTTTCTTTAAGTGCTTCTTCTACCCTTTGACGTTCGGTGATGTCGTTAGTGACTATAAGAATACACGCTTCTCCACCTAGTTCAATAATATCTGATGATACCAGCATCTTCCTCATCTCGCCTGAGGAAGTACGACAATCAAATTCCTGATTGCGAAGCACTCCTGATTCTTGCAATAGCTGTCTGTATCTGCCACATTCTTCTAAATTAACCCAAAGATTCAACTCAATTGGTGTAAAACCAATTACCTCTTCGCGAGAGTAACTAAAAGTGCTGAGAAAGCTGTCGTTCACTTCGATGTAGCGTCCATCTGCGAATCGGGCGATCGCGATCGGGTTAGGACTGGAACGAAAGGCTTTAGAAAACTTTTCCTCAGACTGGCCCAAGGCTATTTCTGTCTGCATTCTGACAGAGATTTCTTGTTGCAATTCTTGGGTTCTTTCCATCACCTTACGTTCCAGGGTTCGCGAGTATTCCCCTAATTGGTCATAGAGTTGGGCATTTTTGATAGAAATTGCCGCTAGGGAACACAACATTCTGACCACTGACAAGCGGTTGGGAGTAAACGCGCCTGTAGTTAAATTATTTTCTAAGTAAACAAGACCAATGAGTTGACCTTGCCCTTCAATAGTAGTACACAAAACGGACTTAGGTTGATGCAATTTAATGTAAGAATCATTGAGAAAGTTTTCAGCTCGACGGGCGTCATCCAGAACCACATCTTGTTGACTCCTGACCACATAATTAATTATTGAAAGTGGGACTAAAAAGCTGTTTTGAACCGACACCATTTGAGGCACAAATACTTGGTATGACTCAAGCTGACCCGCTGCTTCTATCCACAGCTCACTTCCTCTATCTAAGATGAGAAAACCCGAAGTAGCGCCTGCATTTTCTAAGACTATTTTTAGTAATTTTGCCAGTAAGTTGTCGAGAACAATTTCCCCAGCCAGCACTTGCGAGGCTTTCATCACTGTCGCAAAATCTAGTATATTTGTATCGGTCATTGTGGTTGAAGCGCTCGACTGCGTGCTACTTATAGATACGGTTTCTCGCTTAGCAATGCTTTGAAGTAACTGCGGATACCTTTTTTCTAAGTCTTCAACCTTGGCTAGTGCACCCCAACGGGCATAACAGTAATATGCCTCCTGCATATA
>NZ_JAUBRO010000046.1:0-55280 GCF_036701945.1 Microcoleus sp. MON1_C1
CTTTCTTTTTCATTTTGATTGGCTTCCATTTGCTTTCTTTCCTTTCATTTATTATCAAACTTTCCTATTTTACCATAGAAATTTATATTTACATCTCAAATGGAATTGCTATACTATCTAAAACTTCATTCCAGTTGATAGTTGTCATAACTTACACCTAGAGACTTAAGTAAAATCATAACGCTTGGTTTGAGTTTGTGTCATCCTTAGCTACCTCCCGCTCTAGCTATATGAACAGTCAACATACTTTTGGATAAGTTATATATTTTATAGTCCGCTTGACATTTTTGCACATCGGTGAAATTTTGGGCGAAAATACACTGAACTCGCGATCGCACTTTTTGAACAAATGATAGTACAGAACTTTCAAACCCTAGCCCTTCCGGGTAACAGCTACTCAACTGCAAGCAATTTACTCGATCGAGTAGATGGCTGGCGCCAAGAAGCAACCCGAAAGTTGCAGCAAAGCCAGAGAGGAGAAAAAGGACAATTTTTAACACCTTCCTCAGTGGCAAGTTTGATGGCGGGAATGTTTGAATTTAACTGTCCCGATATATCGCTTTTAGATGCCGGTGCAGGAAGTGGTTCGCTGTTAGCAGCAGTTGTTTGCGAACTTTGTCAGCGCCCAAACAAACCGCGCAGCCTGCACGTTACAGCTTATGAAATTGACCTTATTTTGATTGAATACCTCAAGCAAACTTTAGAATTGTGCAGTATTGAATGTCAGCGTTGGGGGATATCTTTTACCTGTGAGATTCGCGAAATAGATTTCATTCAAGACAGCGCCGATATGTTGCAGCCCAATCTATTTACACAACCAGCAAAACGGGAATTTACCCATGCAATTATCAATCCTCCCTATGCCAAAATAGACGCTAAATCCAAAGCCCGAACCTTGCTGCGTTCTATAGGACTAGAAACCAGCAATCTCTACGCTGGCTTCACAGTTGCAGCAGCTCACCTGCTCAAACCAAACGGTGAATTAGTGTCGATTACTCCCCGCAGCTTTTGCAACGGTTTATACTTTCGAGATTTCCGCAAAGTATTCCTTCAAATGATGGCTTTACGCCAAGTACACATCTTTGAATCCCGACAGTTGCCATTTCGCGATGATGCGGTGCTGCAAGAAACTATTATTGTGCGCGCCACCAAACAAATAGAACAGCCAGATACTGTACTAATTACCTCAAGCAGCAGCGTGGGCGACGACCTGGTATTGTCTCACCAACTGCCGTATACCGCCCTAATTAATCCCAATGATTCCGAGCAATTTATTCGGATTCTACCGGATTCGGTCAGCCAGAAAGTAGTCGATCAAATGGCTCAATTTATTTGCACCCTAGAGGAATTAGGTTTAACAGTTTCTACCGGGAAAGTTGTAGATTTTCGTGTTCGCTCTGACTTGCGGCTAAAACCTGAGAACGGTACAGTTCCGCTGATTTATCCCGCACACTTCTCGGCTGGCGGTGTTGAATATCCCACAGCAACGAGAAAGCATCAAGCTTTAGCTGTCACGGCAAAAACTGCTGCACTCCTCGTACCTAACGAACATTATGTTTTGAGCAAGCGCTTCTCCTCAAAGGAAGAGAAAAAGCGAATTGTTGCAGTTGTCTGGGATGCCAATAAGATTAATAGTTCTAGCGTTGGTTTTGAGAACCATTTGAATTACTTTCACCAACAGGGACGCGGATTAGACCTCACCCTCGCGCGGGGATTGGCCGTTTATCTAAATTCGAGTTTGGTAGATGCGTTTTTTCGACTGTTCAACGGACACACTCAAGTTAATGCTACGGATTTACGCAATTTGAAGTATCCTAATCTAGAGCAATTACTTTTACTTGGCGCTCAAATTGGAGAAATATTTCCTACACAGCGGGAGATCGATCAACTCGTCGAGACACAACTGCTTAACGCGACCAATCCGTTAGAAAATAGCCCAATGACAATCAAGAACCGTATTGATGAATCTCTAGAAATACTTGCAGCGCTGGGTTTTCCAAAAGGTCAGCTTAACGAACGTTCCGCCTTAACCCTTCTGGCTTTGCTTGACCTCAAGCCAAAGGAAGCTTGGGAATTGGCAAAATCTCCACTTCGGGGAATCACACCAATTATGGAATTTATGGAGGAGGAGTACAGTAAAAAATATGCACCAAATACGCGGGAAACTGTGCGTCGCCAGACTGTGCATCAGTTTCTAGATGCAGGTTTAATTGTTGTTAATCCTGACAGTCCAGAACGTCCGGTGAATAGTCCAAAAACTGCATATCAGATAGAAGAAAGTGCTTTGGAACTACTGCGAACCTATGGCACTTATGATTGGGACAAGAATGTTCGCGCTTACCTCGTTCATTTTAACGGAGAAAATTTTTTGCAGGGTTATTCCAAAAATAGAAATATTTGTGAGTCAGAAGGCTGCTAAAATACACTGTTTATATGGCTGCCGCTGGGATCGGAATGACATATACTGTGATGCAAGCGGTTTAATTGACCGGAATTGTCGATCGCACTCAGTAAATCAAATAAGTAACTAGGTAAAATATCTCTGCAATGGAAAAAAAGCATAACGCTGGATTGTGGGTATCAGTATTATACTTCGCTCAAGGTCTCCCTTACACCGTCGTTAATTTAATGTCGGTGATTTTTTTGAAAGGTATGGGAACCAGCAACGAACTCATCGGATTAACAAGTCTGTTGTCTTTTCCTTGGGTTTTAAAAGGTTTGTGGGGGCCCGTCGTTGATTTGTATTCCACCAAACGCAAATGGATTTTAACAACCGAAATCATTTGTGCTTTTCTGTTTGCTTTCCTAGCTTTTGGCGTATTAACGCCGGCACCGATTATTATATCGCTTGTTATCTTTACGGCGATCGCCTTTGTGTCAGCTACTCACGACATCGCCATTGACGGATTTTATTTAAACACTCTCAATAAAGACCAGCAAGCCTTGTTTGTCGGGGTTCGCAACACGGCTTATAGAGGTGCTGTCATTGCCGGTAGCGGTGTATTGGTGTTCTTAGCCGGGAAACTGGCCGAACAGCATTTAGTCACCGGAAGTACAGGCGACACCAAAATATATCAAAACATTCCACTGTCACTTTTCGGTTCGGATTTTAGCGTGTCTGCGCTTAACTACGGATGGGCGACAGCCTTTGGCATTTGTGCGATTATGTTTGTGCTGATATATCTCTTTCAGCGGTGGTATCTTCCCTATCCTAGAAATTACGATCTAGAATCCGGCGCCCCCCAGCAAACAACAAGCTTTATCGAAGCATTTAAAACTTATTTTCAGCAAGATAAAATTGGTTGGATTGTGACTTATGTCTTGATTTTTCGCTTGGGCGATGCCTTGACGTTTAAAATGGCTCCGCCATTTTTAATGGATAAAGTGGAGAAAGGAGGATTAGCAGTTTCTACATCGGACATGGGTCTGTTATCGGGTACGATCGGGGTAATTTTTCTGTTAATAGGAGGGTTACTAGGCGGCTATTTGATTGCCAAACAAGGATTGAAAAAATGGATGTGGCCGACGGCAATTCTGCAAAATTCGACTAACGTGCTGTATTGGCTGTTGGCAATAAATCAACCGGGGATTGAATGGGCTTATGCTGTAAATTCGATCGAGCAATTTACTTACGGACTTGGCGTAGCTGCCTATACAGTCTTCTTGATGCGGACTGTCCGCCCTGAATACGAAGCATCTCACTATGCAATTACAACGGCTTTTATGGCTGCAGGAGTGCTGATTCCGGGCGTTTTTAGCGGCTACTTGCAGGCGAATCTCGGCTATCAAAATTATTTTTTGATGAGCGCGCTGGCTGTGATTCCCGGTATGCTAACCATTTTCTTTCTGCCCCTAGAAGATGAGAAAAAATTAGCATCCATGCCCAGGCCTGGACTGGACGATTTCGATTAATATCAAGTCTAGTCGTTATAACTATAAGATTCGGGCGGGGGTGGGTTGAGCAATATCTGCACTACTTTTTCGATATTCAGCCGAACCTGCCCCTACAGGAATATGGATGTTTTTAATCGCTAACTGGTATAAATTGTGCGTGCCTTCATAAAATAAAATAAGGACACAACAATGTTGTGTCCCTACGGAATATCTGTATTGCCAGCGCCCAACTAAATCGCAATAAAATCAGTGGCTGTTAGCGGACTACTTAGAATGCTAGGAATACTGGCAAGAAGTTCGCCGTTACGGGCAATTTCAATCGTCGTTGAAAAATCGCCTTCAGTAACTCTCAGTTGGTTGAAGGTCAAACCTCCGCTCAAACCGATTAAATCTTGACCCTTTTGAAAGTCTACAAGTGTATCTGTACCGGCACCTACTCCTAACACCAATACGTCGCGTCCAGCGCCACCAATTAAGAGATCTGTACCCCCTGCGCCCATGAGCGTATCGTCTCCTTCTCCCCCGATCAAATTGTCATCGCCTTTGCCACCTAATAGCAGATCGTTGCCGGTGCCACCGCTGATAATATCGTTGCCTTTGTTGCCGCTGAGAGTGTCGTTTCCCCCATTGCCAGTGATAATATCGTCCGCTGCCAAACCTGATGCTGTATTGTTGGCATCGTCGCCGACTAAATTATTAATTTGGGATACATCGAGAGCAGTTTTCATTGCTACAACGTTTCCTAAAAAGGAGGTTCCCGGAGTGGTTCTTAATTGCTCTAAACTGCTGCGCGATTCCAGCGATGTTCCCAAGGCTGGCAGTGCAAAATCTAAGCCCGCTAACAGCTCTAAATAATCGGAATCTGTGAAAGTGAAATCCGGGCGGTTCAACTGGTCTACAGAGATTTCAGTCTGAGTCAAGCCGGGAGGAGGAGAACTTAACAAACCGCTTTGGGTGTGCTTGTCTAAGACAAGTAGCGGGTCAATAATCGGGTTAGTAAATGTTTGAAGAACTACTTTTCCTGGGAGAAAAGCTTCACCTCCCAAACTCACAAAATCGCCGCTAACGATGTAGTGAGTTACATTTTTTCCGGCACCGACTTTCTGCTTGAATGTATTGACAGTGTTTTGATCAACTCCGGGAGAATTGAAGGTGACAACATCTCCGATAGTAGAGGTAAATTCAGTGGCGGCTAGTTGCGTTATGGCGCCGCCCAAGCTGTGTCCCAGAAGGTCTGGTGGCAAGCGGCTGGGGTTTTTTGCTGTATCTTGACTGATTTGTGTCAGCCAATTTCCTAAGGCTTGTTTGTTGGCTTCAAATTGGTTGAAACCGGCGCCGCGCTGGTCTGCGTTGGCAAGATCGTCTACGGGCGAGTCGGTGCCGCGAAATACTAAAACCGGCGGTTTGTCTGGGGTGGTGGAAATTAAGCCGATCGCGTGAAATCCAGTCGCGGGATCGTCAAAAGTGCGATCGATTTGGTAGCCAGCAGCGCTCAAACCTGTTTGAACTAAGGTTTGGGACTGGGGGTTGTTATCTATGTAAACAAGTTGCTTGGCTATAGTTTCGTAAGCGGCGGGGGATGAGGGCATATTTTTTTATTTCCTGTCGTTTGATGGGGAATTAGTTTTTCAGCTACTTAACTAAGTTTACAATAAACTTCGTTTATTAACCATATTAATTGGTCATTTTTAGTGGCTTTTTAGGGGTAATTTAAGCGCTATTTTTTTGTTACAAACAACAAATACCCTACCAAACCAACCCTGTTTAGCGGCACCAAAACTATACAGTTTTATCGCTCTCAAGCTATACAAAATCTACCCGCGTAATATCGCTTGCCACTACCCCTCTGAGAGTAGCAAGAACTTCACCAGTAATCGGGATAGTAATTAAAGCTCCGTCACCCGCTTGGGTTACTCTAATTTGAGGAAAAGTTAGACCCCGCGACAGTGTAATTAAATCTGCACTATCTTGAAAATCTACAATCACATCGGCCCCGCCGCCGGATTCCAATACAAAGCGATCGCGCCCCGCGCCGCCCATTAAAAAATCGTTGCCAAACTCGCCGGAAATCAAATCATTTCCGTCGCCACCGTCAAAATAATCGTTATCTCTGCCGCCGTACAAGAAGTCGTCGCCATCACCACCGGTGATGCTGTCATTACCTCGATTGCCTCTGAGAGTATCGTTACCGCGATTGCCGATAACTGTATCCTCTCCAGGGCCGCCAGTAGCAGTATTGTTGCGATCGTCCCCTAATAAATAATTCGGTTGCAAGGGAGCTAAACCGTATTGCATTTGTCTGATTAACTGCACAAAAGAAAATTCTGGTGCTGTTCTCAAACTCTCTGCACCGCCTCTGGTTCTGATTGGGATGGACACATTGGCCAAGGGAAAATTTAGGGCAGCGATAAATTCGTTAAAATCGGAGTCGTTGTTATAAGTAAATTCGGGACTGTTTAATTGTTCTACGGAAATTTGCCTCTGCAAAAAACCCACGGGCGGAGTAGTTAACAAATTTTCAGTTCGATGTTTTGCCAAAACAGTTAAGGGATTAATACTCGGGTCTGTAAAACTTTGGATAAATACTTTACCCGGGATAAATGCTTCCCCAAACAAGCTGACGAAATCTCCGCTGACAATGTAGTGAGTGACATTTTTGTTGCCTGCCCTGCTGAGATTTCTCCGAAAAGTGGTGAATGTACTCGCTGACACTCCCGGAGAGTTGAAAGTAAAGATATCGCCGGTCAGAGATGTGTATTCGGTTGCTACAATTTGAGCGACTGCTCCGCCCCAACTGTGCCCGATGACATCGGGCAATAATTTGCTGGGGTTTTTACCTGTATCTTGACCGATTTCTGTTAGCCAGTTTTTGATATTATCTTTGTTCTTTTCAAATTCAGGTAAACCAATGTCCCGCGAGTCGGAAAAGATAGCGTCGCCGTCGATGAAGTCTGTACCTTTAAATACGAGGGCTGGCGGGTTTTCGGGATTGGATGAACCGAACCCGATCGCATAAAAGTTTGTTTCTGGGTCGTCGAATATGCGATCGATATAGTAGCCATTAGTATCTAGGAAACGCGAAACTTCATTTTGTGCGTTAGGTTTTTGATTTAAAAAAACAATTGACTTAGCCAGAGCTTCATAAACAGCAGGCGAGGCACTCATAATATTAGATTTGGTGGTTGTTGGTATTTGCGAACGCTCTCTTCTTGAGCTAAGTGTCCAATAGGAGCCATTATAGCTGACAAGATTTTATGGTAGACTTGATAATATCAACTCAAGAATCTAGTTTTTGCGGTTATGGCTATCATTCGTCAATACATTGCTCCATTTATAGCGATATTAGTATTTTTTGCGGCTCTGGTAGCAGTCAGCGCTCGCATCTTTTTGCCGGCTGACATGGCGGCCCCGGCACCGATTGAGGAAGCGATCCCCCAAAAGCAAGCGGCAGTAGTGAATCCAATTTTCTTGGGGCTAAATTATTCCGCTTTGCGTGTCCGGTGAGCTGATGTCTGCTCAATTAATACCGGGCTACGGGCTGCGCTCAGGATCTGGACTCGATCGGGCAAAACTGGTAAAGTTTATGCACCGGACTTACCGAGAGCTTTACCCGGATGGGGAATTGGAACATTTGGCTCAAACTGTCGAGCAGTATTTTTCTAACCAGACGCCGGTTTGGTGGGTAGAGTGCCAGAAAAACAGCCAGGAAGAGGCAGAAATTTTGCCGGTGCTTCCCTCGCAGTATCTCAATCCACAATCTCAAGTCCAAAATCTGACATCGGTTGTCGGATGTTTGTGGTTGGGAAATGCGATCGACCAAACCACCGGAGAACGCTACGCTCACATTTTTTTGCTGTACGTAGCACCGGAACATCGCCGTCTGGGGATCGGTGCAGCTTTAGTTATTCATGCTGAAAATTGGGCGCGGGAAAGGGGCGATCGGCAAATTGGTTTGCAAGTATTTCTGAGCAATCAGCCTGCGGTGAATCTCTATCAAAAATTAGGCTATCAAAGTCATTCCCTCTCCATGCTCAAATCCCTTTGAAATATAAATTATACTGGTTTGGAATCAGGGCTAAAGTCCTGATTCATCCCAATTATGAGGACTTCAGTCCTCACTACCAACTTAAGTAACAGCAGAGATATTCGTTTGTAGTAAGGATTTTAGTCCTGATTCATCCAAATTATGAGGACTTCAGTCCTCACTACAAACTTAGGTGACAGCAATTGTGAGGACTGAAGTCCTCGGTACCAACTTAGGTGACAGCAGAGGTATTTGTTTGTAGTAAGGTACTGCGCGTGCACCCTACAATTATTGACTGCTGAGTGCTGAGTGCTGACTGAGTTGCTTAGGAGCATCCTCTGTGCGGTAAAGTTTTTTTATGAACAATAACGACTACTCCAACGCCCTTGATACTGACACGGAACTGGAAAGCCCTTTGGATCAAATTTATGAATCCGAACCCCCGCTGCCAGATCCCGAGGAAATGCTGCCTTTGCTGGAATCCCCGGAACCTCAGCACCGGATGATTGCGGCGCGGGCTTTTTGCGAACTGCAGGACGATCGAGCAATTTCGCATTTAATTAATTTGTTGAGAGACGGTTGCCCCCTGGTGCGGGTGAGCGCAGCTTATGCGTTGGGGCGAAATCCGAGTCCCGATGCTGTGGAACCGCTGATTCTTCAGCTTAACTGCGACTGGAACGGTTACGTTCGCAAAGGGGTAGTTTGGGCCCTGGGAAATTGCAGCGACCACCGCACTTTGCCATCTTTAATTGATGCTCTGAAAACTGATATTTCGGCGGTGCGTTTGTGGGCGGCGAGTTCTCTGGGTCAAATGGCAAAAGTTGGTTACTCTGTGGTGATTGCTGCGATTCCGCCGTTGATTGAAGCGCTGCGGGGAGATTCTGTATCTGCTGTGCGAAGTAATTCCGCTTGGGCGATCGGGCAACTGGCCCGGGAATTGCCGAATAATATAGTGTACGCTGGGGCGATCGATGGTCTGATTGAAGCTTTAGAAGAAGATGAAGATATGGGCGTGCGGGAAGATGCTAAATCTTCACTCTTGCGAGTCGGCGACCCGCGCGGATTGCAGATAATTGAAGACTTAGAAATGGAAGGACTTTTGTGATATCATTACCACAATTAAACACCACTTACTAATTCCCAATTATCAATTTCATCAATCCCAAGACAGAATTTGGTTTCAAAAAAATCTTTGCTTCGCCCCAGAGCAAAGACATTTTGATTAGCTTCCTCAATGCTCTGCTCTATGACGCACAGCCAACCATTGAAGATTTAGAAATTATTGATCCTTACGCCGCGCCGAGCGTTACTGGATTAAAAGACACTTACCTGGATGTTAAAGCCAAAATTACAGGCAACAAAACTGTGATTATCGAAATGCAGGTAATAAATGTAGAAGCTTTTACTAAACGGGTAGTATACAATGCCACCAAAACCTACGCAACTCAACTCAGACCCAGGGAAGGATACTCTAAATTAAATCCTTTGATTGCTTTAACAATTACTGATTTTGTTCTGTTTGAAAATACCGAAAAGTTTCTCACTCATTTTGTATTTAAAGAACTCGAATAAAACTTCGAGTATTATAACAGAGAAATCGAATTAGTGTTTGTCGAACTGCCCAAGTTAAACAAAGAACTAGAACAAGTCGAAAACATAATTCAAAGCTGGATTTATTTTATCAAAAATGCTCCTCTATTCGACGAAATTCCTGAAAAGTTTGCATCAATTACCGAAATTCAAACAGCTTTTTCCATCGCCAGCAGAACTAATTTAACCCTTAAGGAATTAGAGGAATTGGAAAAGCGGGAAATGTTTTTTGAAGACCAGCGCGGTGCTATTATTAAAAGCCGCCAAGAAGGCATAATTGAGGGGCAAACAGAATTAATATTGCGTCAAATCGCGCGGCGCACTGGCGAAATCCCACCAAAAATTCAAACTCGCATCCAGCAGCTATCTCCCGAACTATTGGATAATTTAGGAGAAATCTTGTTAGATTTTACCAGTCAAGAGGATTTGATAGCTGGGCTTGAATCGGCTTCAGCATGAATTTATAACTTTTGCACTCCTGATACTAAATCCGGCTTTAATACCCCCTTTATTCTTTAGCCGCAGCAGGCGAACTTTGTTTGTGTAGTAGCGGTTTCAACCGCCGAGTTTCCACCGCCGAATTTCTAATCTAATAGGTCGGGTTCCCGGCGCACTATCATGTCATAAAGCGGTTGAAAGCTAAACCATCCCATCCGGTGAGACCCTACTTGCTGCTGTGTAAAACGCGCACATTCTGGCTTGATGAGAATGGGTTTTCCCGCAGCTTCGGCCATTAACTGCGCTTGACAAGAACGTTCCATTGCAATAAACCACCAAGCTGCTTCATCTACTGTTTGACCTACTGTTAACAGTCCGTGATTTTGTAAGATAACGGCTTTTTTGTTACCTAAAGTTTTGGCGATGCGTTTAGCTTCTTCGATTTCCAAAACAACTCCGGTGTAATCGTCAAATAAAGCTTGGTCTTCATAAAAAGAACAAGCATCTTGCGTCAGCGGGTCAAGCAGGCGGCCCAAACTCGACCAACTTTTGCCGTAGGGAGAATGAGCGTGGGCTGCTGCGATTACGTCGGGGCGGGCGCTGTGCACTTGGGAATGAATGGCAAATGCTGCTTCGTTTACGGGTTTATTTCCTTCAACAACTTCGCCTTTGTGGTTGACTAAAATTAGGTCGCTGACTCGAATTAAACTAAAGTGCATTCCAAAAGAATTGACCCAAAAATGGTCGAGGTGTTCGGGGTCGCGGACGGTGATATGTCCGGCCACTCCTTCGCTGAATCCGAAGCGGGCAAATAATCGAAATGCGGCGGCTAAACGTTGTTTGCGGTGGCGGCGTTCTTCTTCAAGTGAGTTGAATGTTGGGGGTTGAAAAGTGACTTTTGGGATTTTTAGGGCAACCATATATTTTATTAGTGAAAAGACAGGAGGCAGAGCCTCCGAATCGGCATTCCCAGTCAGAGACTGGGAACGAGATAAATTTTGAATTGGGAAATTTGAATTGGGAACTGTGGGTCAGGCATCTTGCCTGCCTTACTAAACTGCGATTTCACTGAGGCGCAAACCTGCTATGTTTTTGCAGTCAAAGGTAGCGTTGTTGCCGGGGTGACGTTCTATTAATTCGATGATTTGTCCGGCGGGGTTTTGCAGAAACCACTGGGTTAATGAGCCGGAGTTTAAAGGACGCTCTGATAGCGGTTTAAAGTTTTTGTTTTGCCATATTTTAGCAGCATTCTGCACGTTTTCGACTCGAATCGCGACGTGGTGAACTGCTTCTAATCCTCTTTCTTGCTGGAAGCGGTCTGTTTGGTCGCCGGCTGCGTGGGGCGCATCTAATACTACTAAGCCGCCTGCTGGCATTAATAAGGTCATTAAATGCAGCCACAAGTCGGAGGGAACATTAATGTTTTCCGCACAAAAGTTGAGCGGGAACAAGTCGGGGCCTTCAACTGTTTTGGCGCCGAAAGGGCGGAAAGATGCGGCGTAGTTTTCGAGTTCGGTTCGGCTGGAAAATGTGATGACAAAGTGGTCGATTGAAACTGCTTCGCCGTACAGGTTTGTCTCAAAAATCCAGTTGGTTAAAAATTCAGGATTTGTAAATTTTGGGTTAAGTTCCACCAAGCCATTTTTTTCTATCAAAGGCGAGTCCAGATGGCTGTCAGTGGGGTTCGGGAATTTTAAGGTTTTCAGCTTAACGTTTTTCATGTGTTTGACCCCGATGTGGAAGGAGGCAAAACTGCGAATTTCTTCTACAGGCTCAACAGAAATCACATTTTGTGCCTCTTAATTCAAAAATAACACAAAATTTAATAATTGCCCGTCTAAATCGAGTTCATTTGCCGATCGCCAAACCGGCCAACCACGCCGTAGTCCAAGCACTTTGGAAGTTGAAACCGCCCGTTACGCCGTCGATATCCAAGATTTCGCCAGCAAAGAAAAGTCCGGGACAGCGGCGGCTTTCCATTGTCTTGAAATCGACTTCTTTGAGGTTGACACCGCCGCAGGTGACGAACTCTTCTTTAAATGCCCCTTTTCCTGCAATCTGATATTCGCCTTGAACGAGTTCTTGCAGGAGGCGATCGAGGGTTTTGTTAGATAAGTCTGCCCAGCGTTTTTGCTCATCAATGCCGATCGAACTTGTCAAACGTTCCCAGAGGCGGCGCGGCACCGGAAACGGACAGCTAGAGACAATCAATCGGTGCGACAACTGCGACTTAACTGCTAGCAGTTGCTGCCGCAAAACTTCCGCATTGTACTGGGGAAGCCAATTAATCAGCACAGATGTTTTATAATGGCGATCGTGCAAAAATCTCGCACCCCAAGCCGAAAGTTTGAGGACAGCAGGCCCGCTCAAACCCCAGTGAGTAATTAGCAAAGGCCCGCTTTGTTCTAATTTAGCTCCCGGCAATTTCACCTTAGCATTAGGAACAGAAATTCCAGCTAATTCTTTGATTCTGCTGTCGGAAATATTAAAAGTAAATAGAGAAGGAACGGGCTGTTCTACAGTATTACCTAACTCTTTTGCCCACTTATAACCCGAAGGATTGCTGCCTGTAGCCAGAAGAATGCGATCGCACTTCAATTTCTCCCCGGATTTCAACTCAATTTCAAAACTAGGGGCGGTGTCTCCGTGTTCGCCCTCTGCGGTATTGCCCGTTAATTTATTTACTGAAACTACTGCATCACCGGTGCGAATTTTTACGCCTGCATCCTCAGCAGCCCGGATCAAACAGTTAACAATTGTCCCCGAATCGTCGGTGGTCGGAAACATTCGCCCGTCTTCTTCTGTTTTCAACTTCACACCGTGACCTGCAAACCATTCTACAGTATCGCGCGGTTGAAATCGAGTAAAAGCACCGCGCAGAGCTTTCCCACCTCTGGGGTAATTCTGCACTAAAACACCAGGGTCAAAACAAGCGTGAGTAACGTTGCAGCGCCCGCCGCCCGAGATGCGAACTTTTGCCAGGAGTTGTCGGCCAGCTTCTAGTAAAGTGACGCGGGCCTGCGGGTAGGTTTTGGCACAGGTAATTGCACTAAAAAAACCTGCAGCACCGCCGCCGATAACTGTAATTTTGAGGATTCGATCGGACAAATTTTTTCTCGCTTATTCTGGTTCAAAATCGGATTTTTTCGCCCCACAAGTGGGACAAACCCAATCGTCGGGGATATCTTCAAAGGCAGTACCGGGCTCTATGCCTCCGTCGGGGTCGCCTACTTCTGGATCGTAGACGTAAGTGCAAACTGTACAAACGTATTTTTGCATTTGCTTAACTCAATTTTATATTGTAAGCCTATAGATTGTACTTGACAACGCAACCTAGTGCAATATAGCAATCCTACTAAATGAGTCGTAAATTTTTTACCCCACCCCAACCCTCCTCGAACCCGCTCGCTCGGGAGTAAGAAATTCACAAATGATGCGAGGATTGCTATACCACTTTCAAAAAGTAATGAGACTTTCCGTAATTTCCAAGTCTTTACGAAGTAAGTCTTGCACAATTATAAAATCTAAAATCTAAAATCTAAAATCGTCAAAGCCTCCAGAACCGCCGTTCTAGAGGCTTGATTGTATTTTTTATTAGTTTAGTGCGATTGCCAGACTAGACTTTCGCTAAAGGCTTGGTCCAAACGCCGTTTTCATCTTCTTCATACTGCTGGTGAATGGCGTCCCAAGCGGTGTGTTCGGCTTGTATCGAGTCGTTGCTTTCATCAAATGCGGCGTTGTATGATTCCATAAAGGTTTTTTGAGCTGCTTCCGACAGGTGCGATCGCACTTCTGGAGACAAATCTGCCGGACTATTGCAGCGACCTTTAACGGCGCGCGGCAGGGTCATCTCGCTAACTGAAACTTCTTCGCCGCCTGCACTTTCTAGCAAGAGTTGAAATTCGCCCGATTTATCTGCGGGAACTTCTGCCATCACGAGAAATTCGCCTGCTTCAACGCGGGTTTGATAGATAGTTGCTTTGTCTTCGGGCATTCCCAAAGTGACTAAAGCGGAAACTAGACCAGCACCGGCCGAACCTGCGATCGCCCCGCTAGCTGCACCCAACAGTGCAGCACCCAGCGGGCCCGCCGAGACTACTGTACCGACAAAGGGAATAACCAGCAGGCCGACGCCAGTTAGCAAAGCCAAAAAAGAACCGAATAAGGAACCAAAAATCGCCCCGCTTCGCAGACCGCCTAAAATCACATCTTTTTTAGTAAGAAAGCCGGCAATTCTAGTTTTAGACTGAAAGTTTTTTCCCATGACTGAGATGTGGTCGCGGGAAACTCCGCGATCGAGCAACCGCCGAATTACACCGTCTAATTGTTCTTCTTCCTTAAAGACGGCTGAAACTGTGCGTTCGGCTAAATATTCCTCGGTCATTTTTCCTCCTTGATGATTGGTCGATTAGTTTTGATAGTGTTCAGTATAGGAAGACACGGTAGGGCGCTCGCATCGACCGCGAGATAGAGGTCGATTTATCGGATATAGTTTGAGGATCTATCAAAAGAGTTAAAGATTTTTTGAAGTGCGATTGCTCATCTATTAGAGACAGTTTTTCAGATATAAAATAACCTTTTAACTATTGCTATTTTATTATATTTTAACTGCTCCAATTTATCGTACATTCCGATTACAAGCACTTTTCATCAGCGTTTTATGCTGCTATATCTGCGTCAATTTTGTCTGGCTTCGCCTAATATTAGGCTAGTACACCATAAATTTGCGATCGAGTCAAATGCGGTTTTTCATCAATAATTTTTTATGGAGTCAGCCCAGCATTAAAATCAATAGTAATATTTTTTACGGTAATTCGGGTTTTGGCAATGCGGGGGCGGCAGTCGCCAGTTCCCGGCGTGCTGACAATTAGCGTTCCAATCTCAACCGTAGTTGTCATATTTACCTAGATTGAGTTAACTTTATTTTATTGTAACGCAGCTTCATTTCTACCCGATCGCATTTATCAAGGTTAATCAATGCCACTAGCACCCCTGTTTCCTGTCGTTCATCCCATCCTCAAATCTGCTTTTCCCAGATGTCTGTGGACGGGAGATATCAACAGCCGAGAAATTGCCCTCACATTTGACGACGGGCCGCACCGTCAGCACACACCTCAACTGTTAAAAATTTTAGATAAATACGACATCAAAGCTAGTTTTTTCTGGCTAGGTTTTTGCGTGGACAGGCATCCAGAAACGGCTAAAGAAGTGTACGATCGCGGACACTGGGTCGGCCTCCACGGCTATCAGCATATATCGTTTCCAAAACTCAAAACACACGAACTAAAACAAAGTTTAGAAGACACGCAAAAAGCAATTGCCAAAGCTTGCGATTTAGACCCAAAATTAATCCTGGACGTGCGGCCGCCCAACGGCATTTTTACGCCGCGAACATTAGAGTTATTGCAACAGTGGGAATATCGCCCTGTAATGTGGAGTGTCGTCCCGGAAGATTGGGTGCGGCCGGGGGTTAAGAAAGTTATTAGTCGCATCGTGCAGCAAACTGAAAACGGATCTATTATTGTACTGCACGACGGCTATTGCGGCGGCGAAGATGTTGCAGCTTCGGCGGATAAAATAATTCCATTGCTTTTGTATAAAGGTTACAAATTCGTGACAGTCGATCGCCTGTGGCAACAAATTTCTGCCTAATTGTGTCAGTGCGATCGCTACTCCGAACAAAGAAACCGGGTTTTTTAACCGAGATTAAGGGGTTTCAGCAAGTATTGTAATTAAAAACTCCGGTTTCTTGCCAAAAGTTCAATTTAGCAAAGAGGACGCGAAGATGGCACTAAAAGCAGACACTTTTTATAACCCGCCGCGCTTGGTAGGAGACGACACATCGGAAAATCTTACGCTTTCCGTGGGACAGCTTGCTAATTTTCCTGGTGGAGCCTGGTTGTTGGGCCCAGAGGATACTGTAACGGGTTCCTCAGATGCAGAATTGATTCTGGGGAATGCCGGTGACGATCGCATTTTTGGCAATGACGGCAACGATTCACTTTACGGCGGTAAAGGCGACGATTCGCTGTTAGGAGAAAATGGTGATGACTTACTCAAAGGCGAAGTAGATAACGATACTCTTATCGGTTTAGCCGACGACGACATTTTGCGGGCAGGCAAAGGTAACGATGCACTGTTTGGCAGCTTCGGCAACGATACTCTCAACGGCGATACTGGTGTAGATACTCTCACCGGAGACGAAGGTAATGACGTATTTGTACTCACAAATAAACTCGGCGGTTCTACTGTTGCTCTAGCGGATACTATTACTGATTTTGACAAGGGCGAGGATAAAATTGCCTTAGCAGACGCGCTTGTGTTTGAAAATATCAGAATTTTGCCGGACTCTCAAAATCCAAACGATACTGTAATTCAGCAAGATACAGGGGAGTTTTTGGCAGTTGTAAAAGATGTTAGCAGTAGCACTTTAGAGCGCTCGGACTTTCTCGTTCCCGGCAGGTTAGCTTTTAGCGCCAATGATTTCATAACCAATGAAAGCAATATTTCCAATACTGTCACCGTGACTCGCACAGACGGCAGCGACGTTGCGGTCAGCGCAACAGTAACGCTGGATTATCCCAATCCATTTGTTGGGGCCAGCCTTCGCCCCTCAAACTTAAACGCTGCCTTTTTCCCAGTCAAGTTAGGTACGGTCAATTTTGCCGCTGGAGACACTACACCTAAAACTGTTAATATTCCTTTAGTCGATGATGCAATTCGTCATTATCCTCGATCGGCTTTGCTGACATTGACCGAACCCACAGGCATCACGAATATTAGCACGCAGAATACAGCTACATTAAAAGTTCTCGACGATAACAAACCGCCCTCTCCGATTCAAACCTTCGATTTCGTCAATGCGATCGCAGCCGACGGCAATAGACTGCTCCTCGGAAGCATAAGCATTGACAACAAAGCTCCAGGATCTGCTCGCTTGTTTGACACTAATACGGGGAAGTACCTCCAGACTTTTGGGCCACCTACACAATCTGTTTCCTTTGGTAACAACGTCGCTATAGCTGATAATAAAGCCCTGATTTCATCTGGCGGCAACGAATCATACCTGTTTGATACGAATACAGGTGCACTACTGCAAAGCTTCAGCACTGGGGATACCAAACCTTTTAGCTCCGGCACTGCTAGAAAAGTCGCCTTTGTGGGTAACAACGTCCTGATTTCTCCCACTCCAGACTTACCTTTCAGTTATCAAACAGTGGCTCCTGCATACGTGTTTGACTCCAATACAGGCGCGCTACTGCAAAGCTTTTTTAGTCCCATCCCTAGAAATCTTTTTCCGGTTGAATATGCAAATGCTGTCGGAAACAAAGTTGCGATCGCAGCCTCATCAAAACAACCGTTGGAAACATCCATTAATTCAGCAGTTTATCTGTTCGATAGCATAACAGGTCAACTCCTCCAAACTTTGCCAAGCCCAGATCCTGCTGACAATAGTGCTACTTTCGGTATAGCGATCGCAGCAGTTGGTAACGATATTCTCATAGGAGCGCCATTTGCCGATCGCGGTAGGGGTGCAGCGTACCTGTTTGACGGGAATACAGGCTCATTAATCCGAAAATTTTCCAACCCAAACCCCCCCGATTCCAACTTATACACAAACGATGGTTTCGGAGGTAGCTTGGCAGTTACAGGCAGTGATATTCTGATTGGAGCCAGCTCGTACGAGTCTCAAGGCGCTGTATATCGCTTTAACAGTACAACAGGACACCCGATCGAGACTTATTTGGGTACAGATTTTGGTTCCGTTTTGGGTAATGTTCAACCAGCTAGTTCCTTTGGGGATAACATCGCGATCGCAGGTGACAAAGTTGCTATCAGCTATTCTATTCCACGGTTCCGTGTATCAGGCGCTACTGCTGCTTTGTTTTAGCAGAGATAGTCAGAAACGAGGGTTTTTTACAATAGGACTTACGCATTCCCACCAAATAAACCGGGTTTTTCACCTAATTTGAGGGCTACAGCCAAAGATTTTCGTAAAAAAACCCGGTTTCTTTAATATGAGTGCATTAGTGCTGTAGGTTTTGGTATATTTGCGAATTATGAGGAGGCTGTTATATGGTTCGATCGCACAAAAGTCAAGCTGTAATTGCTTTCGTCGTAGCTTTGGGGATAATCATCGGGAATTTAATGTTTCCGGACCTGAATGTAGCGCCGGCATTTGCTCAAGCCAAATTTAAGGATGTTAACGACCATTGGGCGCAAGCTTGTATTGAGGAGTTAGCAGAGAAAAAAATTATCAGTGGCTACTACGAAGACGGCACTTTTCGCCCGAATCGCCCCGTCAGCCGCGCTGAGTTTGCGGCGATGGTTCGCATGGCTTTTCCCGATGCCAAAACCGTCCGCGCTCCGATAGACTTTGCAGATATTCCTACAAATTACTGGGGTTTTAAAGCAATTCGAGAAGCTTATCAGACGGGTTTTATGTCTGGATACAGTGGCAGTATCTTTAACCCGACTTTGAATATTACCCGCTGGCAGGCTTTGGTAGCTTTAACCAGCGGCTTGAAATATACACCTACGGGATCGGCGGCTGAGGTTTTGGAGGCGACTTTTGAGGATGCGCCGCAAATTCCCGAACTGGCAAGAAATGCGATCGCCGCCGCCACAGAAAAACAACTTGTGGTCAATTATCCTGCTGTTAAACAGCTAGAACCTACTCGGAATGTTACTCGCGCCGAAGTCGCAACTTTTTTCTGTCAGGCGCTCGCCAAACCCGGCCAAACTGCCTTAGTTCCTGCCGAATATATTGCCCAAGTTCCGGCGAATATCGGCCCGCCGAGAACAACAGAAATCTCGGAAGCGGGGAAAGTTAGGGCGGAAGTTTCTTTCGTAAAAGAAGCAGAAAATGCTAAAAATCTCCGCATCAGAATTATCCGCGACGGTAAAAGTTTATTAGAAGAACCCGTGCTGATTCCGACTCGTTCCCTAGTAGATAATCCCGACAAAAGAGCCAGCGAAGAAATATCAGAAGGACGTTTTTTATCGCTGCGAATTCGTGATTTGGACGGCGACAAGGAACCGGAAGTGCTGGCAGATTTGGTGTCAATCAAAAGCGGCGTCCGCTGCTGCAATTATTCGTTTATTTACCGCTACGACTCGGCAGCTAACAAATACACTCATGTCAAGCATTTCTGGGGCAATGTGAGTTACGAAATAGTCGATTTTGGCAAAAATGATATCCCAGAGTTTAAGAGTCAGGACGGCAGATTTTCCGAGGCTTTTACAAATTACGCTGATTCTCGCTTTCCGCTGCAAATTTGGCAGTACCGCCAAGGTAAAATGCAAGATGTTAGCAAAGAGTATCCGGTGGAAGTATACACGAATTCTGCTGAGCTTTGGCTAGAATCTAACAAGCGTTTGAGTGATAATGGAGATGTGAAGGGGGTTTTGGCGGCCTTCATGGCGAACAAGTATGTCATGGGCCAGGAGGCGGAAGGTTGGCAGTTGTTGGAGAGAGTTTATCAAGGACGCGATCGCACTGAATTCTTTGGGAAGTTGCGGGAGTTTTTGGTAAGTACGGGTTATGCGAGTAAGTAGATTTGCAGGTCTTTAAGCGCAGATGAACGCGGATTAACGCGGATAGTGTCTGTAGGGCGGGTTTTACGAATAATATCTAATTTTAACTAACAATATTACTAAACCCGCCCCCACACAACAGATAACCCACGTCAATTTTTACTTCGATACTCATCCAAAAAATGTACATGATCATTTACCCCTTTGTGGGGGCTGGTTTATTTAAATCTTTAGTTACAGCCACGTATTGTGGGTAAAAACTGCTCTTACAGATAGCAGGAAAGTTGACATTTCGATTTAAATCGCCGAGTTATATATAAAAATAATTTCCCACCACACTTTAGTATTAAGCTAATCCGCATTTTAATTGCATGGTAAAATAAATTTTCACTCTTGTGGGGGGGCAGGAGATCCCGCCCTCAACATACAATTTAAATGCACAACAGCTTATACGTCCCGATAGTACCGTAAAATACATACTTTTTAGCAGCTAAATTCCCTATTCAAATATTCATCTAATTTAGGCCCACATATTAATTTGTTTAAATAGACTAAATTTACTAACAATGTGTGAAAAAATGCAAAGGGCTGTCGCTTTTGAGACCCTAAGCTAAAATAAAGATAAAATCTCAGATATTTAATCACTGAAAATGGTATACCCACCTGCACCTTGGAATCTGCAAGGTTATGCTGTTCAGACTTTACAATTGGTAGATGTGGCACGAGTGCGCCCCTTGGTTCCCTCTGAGTTAGAAATAGTCTCTTTATTGCCAGGAAAAACCCTAGGTGGCATTTATATATCCTCCTACGGGTTGGGTTCGGTGATGGAGTACAATGAGTTAATTGTAGTTAGCGCGATCGCCAATTATGCAGGAAAATGGGGCGCTTGGGTTTCCCATATCTACGTAGACAACCCTAACTCGGTAGCCGGCGGACGGGAAATTTGGGGACTTCCTAAAGAATTAGCTCAATTTAGTTGGGAAGGCAGCGATTCGGTAAAGGCCGCACCCCTAGGCTACCGCGTCACAGTTAGCCAAGAAAACCGTCAACTGTGCAGCCTCAATTACAGCAAGCAAACTTTAGCCTTACCGCTGCCTTTTAGCGGAAATGTTTTCAGCGCTGACTGCCGCAATTTGCTGTTGTTTAAAGGAGGATTACAGTCTCGCAGCGGTTTGATTAAAGGCGAATTAGAAGTGGCAGAAGAAAGTCCTTTTGCCAGTTTAAACTTAGGTCAGCCCTTGCTAACAGTTGCCTGCGAAGATTTGCGTTTAACAGTCGGTGCGCCGGAAGTTGTGGGAAACAGATCCCTTGAATTCAGTTATTAGCTGTAAAGTGCGGAGCTTCGCCGTCAACCTAAAAAAACAGAACAGCCAGAAACCCGGTTTCTTGAAGAAGCCGGGTTTCTGGCGCGGCCTATTAGTTTGAGCTACTTACTAATCTTTTTGAGGACTTACGCATCAAACGGCTAAAAACCGGGTTTCTTCCTAAATGCGTCGTTGCCACACGCAATATTCTCCGAGAAACCGGGTTTTTTTTCGTAAGTCCTATTTTTAAATGCCAGCGCCCGGAGCGGCTTCAGCACCCATTACTAAAACTGTACCGCGAAGGAAATCAATTTGTTGCTGAAAGTCCATCGCCTGAACCTTTCCTAATAAAGCTTTGCCTGCTTCTGGAAGTTCATAGTCGGGAGGCATGGGTATAATAGTTCCTTCGTCCATTCCTACTGCTAAGAAATACCAAAAAGCCAGCTTAGTTTCAGGGCTCATCGAGCCGTACATCCGGCTGATTTCAGTATTGGCTTTTGAGGCAATGTCGCGCATTACTTGTAGTTGTTCTTCGTGCGGCAGCGGTTTGACTTGATCGAACAAACCTTGAGCGATTTCGGAACCGGAAGCACCGGGAGCCGCTGGTGTTATTGACTTGCCCATTTCGGTGTAAACAAACCACAGCAAACCTAATTGGTCGTCTACACTCAAGCTCTGAATATCTGCTTTTCCTTGGTCGTAAGCACCGGAAGTAGTAAATGTCATTCAAGCCTCCAAAATAATATGTATTGCTCAGCTTTCTTATTTAGAAAACTTTTTTTTTGCTACTTAGTTAAAGTACCTAATAAATAGTGAGGCTAGAATCTTGCTTAAGGCAGATATGATCCCGGACATAAGTTCGTCGAGTAAACTCACCAAAATTTGGGAAATGTGCAACCAAAGGATGACGCAAATTTGACAAGATTGTTGTGAGCGGTGCTCCTGATTAGCATTGTTTAGCCGATCGACGATCGCCTATAATCGCAACAGACCTGTATAGAGGTGGCTGTTATGTCGATCGCAACTGCAAAACGCTTCACCATAGCGGAATATCACCGCCTGACAGAACTGGGGTTCTTTGGTGAGGACGATCGAGTTGAGTTAATTAATGGAGAACTTGTGAAAATGGCAGCTAAAGGTACCGCTCACGAAACCTGTCTGAGAAGATTATTGCGGGAATTAAGCGCCATAGTAGCAGAGCGGGCAACTTTACAGTGTCAATCTCCCATCGTTTTACCGACAAACAGCGAACCTGAACCTGATTTTTCGCTCGTACAAAATCGCCCTGACGACTATCTATCCTCTCACCCCTGTCCAGGGGATATACTGTTGCTGATTGAAATTGCAGATTCTTCTTTGAGTTACGACAAACAGGTTAAGCTCCCCCTTTATGCTGAAGCCGGAATCTCTAACTATTGGATATTTAATTTATCACAAACTTGCTTGGAATGTTACAGCGAGCCGTATCAGAATGCCCCTGGCCAATTTGGTTATCGCAGGACGCTGATTTTTCTGCCCAACGAGTCTGTTAATCTGCCTTATTTTCACGATTTGGCGCTCGATTTATCGAGAGTGTTTCCGCCAACTATAGAATCCTGAAGGACTCTGATATTATTCCAAAGAAAATAGGCCGGCAAACAGCCGGCCTAGAATCAGGAGAACTTTATTTCAAACTCGTTGAAAATCTAGCTAAACAAACCCGAAATCCCGCCGACTGCTATTGCTCCAGCCAAAGCCGAAACCACCACAGAAGTCAGAGCCGTACCGAACAGCCACCAAGCAGCAGTTGCTGCGGCTTCGCGCGCATCTTCTGCTTGCTGCTTGGTCTTTTTCTTGAGCTGTTTAATGCGTTTTTTGGCTTCATTTTGCAGGCGCTCCGATCGCAATAAAACGCTGTCCCGGGCTCCTTCCATTTGGTCAACAATCCGGTGCGCGTCAGTCTCGGAAATATCGGAACGAGAACTCAGCAGGGCAACTAAAGTACCGCGATCGAACTCGCCTAAACGCTCTTTAATCGCGTCAAATCCGGCCTGCGGGTCGTCAAACACTTTGCGGAAGTCCCGCTTGATGCCTTCGTAGTTGAGCTCTGGTCGATCGAGCGAATTGAGGTAATCCCGGATTTTCCCGAAGATACCATCCATTGCTGACTGAAACTTGTCCTGAACCATTTGAACTTGTTCGACAATTTGGTTGCGGACAGATTCAATTTGGTCGGCAATTCTGTTAGCTTCCTCTTCCGAGATGTCTTCCCGCTGCGACAGCAATGCTACCAGAGTCGATCGATCGAAGTGCTTCACGCGATCGCCCAAACTTTGCATCCCCATTCCCGGCTCGCTAAACAGCAACTGCAAATCGCGTTTGATGCTTTCTGGATTGAGTTCTTCCTTGTCCGTATTCCGCAAGTAATTTTCCAAACTGCCTTGGAAATCCCGGACTGTTTTTTGAGCGCGAGAAGCCAAGCGGCGGGGCGATTTCACGATGCTGCGAATCGAATCTTGCACGCGATCGATCGTCCGATCGATCTGTTCTTCGCTCAAATTTTCCCGCTGCGACAGCAACTTGACTAAAGTTTCGCGATCGACCTGAGAAAGTCTATCCCGAAGTGCCAAAGCACCCTCTTTGGGATTTTCAAACAATTGGGTCAAATCCCGAGTGATACCTTCTGGATCGAGTTCTTCCAGGTTTGTATTCCGCAGGTACTCGCCAATTTTTGCAGTAACTTCCTCGTACTGTTGCTTAGCCCTATCTGCCACCATTTGCGGCGCGTGGATAATGTTATCGCGCACAGATTCCATCCGGTCGATCGCCTGATTTATCTGTTCTTCGCTGAGGTCTTGGCGCTGTGACAGCAACTGCACCAGCGTATCGCGGTCGAATTGAGACAAGCGTTCTTTCAGCGATTTAAATCCGGCTTCCGGGTCGCTTAACAGGGTTTGAAACTCGCGCTCGATAGCTTCAGGATTGAGTTCTTCCTTATTAGTATTGCGGAGATACTCTTCTACCTTTTGCCGCAATTCTTGCGCTTTCGATTGCGCTTGCTCTTGCAATTCTTGAGCTCTAGAAATCACGCGATCGCGCGAACTTTCGAGGCGCCCGATTAACTGATCGGCTTCCTCTGGACTGAAATCTTCTCGCTGACCCAGCAACTGCACCAAAGTATCGCGGTTAAATTGCGAAAGGCGATCGCGCAAAGCCTCAAAACCAGCATCCCGATCTTCCAAAAGCGCTTGGAAATCCCGCTCGATACCTTCAGGATTCAATTCTTCCTTGCCGGTCGATCGCAAATAATTCTCAATCCGGCTCCGCAAATCTTGAGACTGTTCTTCACCAGCCGCAGCTTGCACAATTTCCAACACTTCTTGGCGGACACCTTCAAGCTGTTCGGCAATTTCCGTCACCTGTTCCGGAGCAAACCCCTCGCGGCGGCTCAGAATCCCTACAAAATAATCGGGATTAAACAGCTCTAACTGGCGCAAAACTGCCCCAGGAGAGGCTTCCGGGTCGTAAATCACATCCCTAAATTCTTGCTTGATTGTCTCCCGGTTGAGATGCCAAGGTTGGGCATTCATCAAGTAGTTTTCCACATCAGCCTTAGCTGTATTGAAAGGCAGCGCAGGCACTTTGTCGCCCACCTTAGAAGCCAAAGATTTAGCTTGTTCCGTCCCTTTGGCTGTCAGTTGCTGCAACTGACCAGTGATTTTTTCAACATCCAAATCAGACAAATCCGTCCGCGACAAAACAGTGTTCACAAGAGAACCCACACCCAACTGCATTGCTCGCTTCATGCCGCTGCTGGATTCCGATTTGTTTTCCCTACTTTCGAGAATTTGAGACAGCTTGGCGTTGAGTTCGTCAGACTTCAGCAAATCGGGAGCCGCAAACTTGAGAAAATCAACCAACTCTAAATTTGGGTCTTTCTGCTCTTGCTGCTTGCCGAAAGTTTGCTTCCAAACGCCTTCGAGTTGGTCAGAAATTTGATTTATTTCCTCTGCAGAAAAGTCTGTGCGACTCTTAACTAAATCCACAAAAGTCTGGCGGTTAACATTCTTCAGAAGGTCGCTTCCCGCAAGAGATTTGATATCTGCATCGCCCAGCAACTTTTCAAATTGACCGCGAATTTCCTTAACATCTAGTTTCGGTAACTGCAAAGAACCCACATAATCTTGCAGTGTTTCGCGAATGCTATCCGGGTCTACCGCCGAACTCAACTCGCGGCGTACAGCGGCAACAGATGCCTCTACAGTATTGACCATTTGGTCGTTGGCCATCTTGCCGCCGATCGCAGCACCAGCAGTACCCATGACACCTTGAACCCCTGAAAAAGCAGTTTTTATCAAGGAACCGATCATGGAACCGACGGCGCTAGAACCGAGCCACACCAGCGTTAAAAAGTACGCCGACCAAATGACTACACCAATAATTGCCGCTCCGTCTACCGAGGCAATTGAAGTTAGTTTGACGGCCAGAAAACAAGCCAAAAATAAAGCCAGGTTAACGGTGACTAAAATCCAACCCCCGACTAAACCTTCGATTTTCCGAACTTTAGTGCCTAAACTTTCGGACTCATCATCATCGTCACCGTCGGGTAAAGCCTCGTCCCAATTTGAGATTTTGGCGGCGATCGAGAAATTTGTTAACAGGAATTGGAAGCCGAAAGCCATAATGACTCCGGCGATTAATGCCACGAAAAACTGCGGGCTTAAAAACATCAGCCCTCCGAGATCGGGGTGTTCAAATGGCACATCTATTTCTACTGGCATTTGGGCAATATTGAATTTGGGACTGTACAGCGACATTAATAACTCGCTTTCTAACATAAATTACCTCCTACACTTTTATGCCGAGTTAGGCATAGCGAAAATTGACCCCAACTTTATTTATAGGGGATTTTGTAATCTTTAGATGGTGGTTTGTTTTGGTCAGGCTTAATCTTACGGAAGCCCTTATTAGTGAAATTTGGATGAGCCGTAAATCACTTTTCTAGTGATCTCATCCTTAATTGTTATTATGCCTGCAGAAGGTAAAAAATAAATCCGTCTAAAGTCAGAAATTAGTTTTTATGCGACTGGTAGCAGCAGAGTTCGCATAAAAGGGGCAAGTTTGAGGCGGGGGGCGATCGCCACCCATTATCAATAGTAGTAAAGTGATCTTCGGTGCACCCAGATATCGTATAGTGCGTTACCGATTTAGGATTCAGTTTGATTTTTAGGCTCAAAACGAGCTAATAATTCCGAGCGCTCGATCTGCATAATCACTCTGGTGCGATCGAGGGTTTCTAAATCTAATTACAGGCAATTCAACAAACATGATATCGGGTGCGCCGCCGCCTAGGCTACGAATTTTTGCCGCAGCATTTACCCTCACAGTTCCGAATGCTGCGAATACAGCCGTACTCCTCGAAACGTTGACTGTGTTTGCGAACAGTAGGATAGGCCAGTAAATTGAAAGGAATTCCGGTTAGTTTGTAAAACAATCGACCAGCAGCATGAACAATATCCCAAATTTCGCTTAAATTAGGTTCTCGAACAAATTCTCCTATTTCATCTTTTAAGGCAAGCCACTGAGATTGCACCGTAGGAGAGTGACAATTATCAAATACTGCCATACCTTTTTCGTAGTTTGCCCAAATTTTATTCATATATTTAATCAAATCCGGCTCACGTCTGATAATATCAGAAGTTAATCTAAGATTACAATCATCCGGTATTTTAAGGAAATCAGCCATGCGACTCTCTCAAATGCTTTTTGTTACCCTGCGTGAAGACCCGGCAGAAGCAGAAATTCCCAGCCACAAACTATTACTCCGTGCCGGATACATCCGGCGCATCGGTAGCGGTATTTACGCTTACCTCCCATTAATGTGGCGAGTTCTCAAAAAAGTCTCTCAAATTGTGCGCGAAGAAATGGACGCTACCGGCGCTCAAGAATGCCTCCTCCCGCAATTGCAACCAGCCGATTTGTGGCGGGAATCCGGCCGCTGGGATACCTATACTCAAGCTGAAGGTATTATGTTTGCAATGACAGACAGGCAGCAGCGAGAATTGGGACTGGGCCCAACGCACGAAGAAGTAATTACTACAATTGCTAAAGATATGATTCGTTCCTATCGGCAATTGCCTGTACATCTATATCAAATTCAAACTAAGTTTCGCGATGAAATTCGCCCGCGTTTCGGGTTGATGCGCGGTCGCGAATTCATTATGAAAGATGGCTATTCTTTCCACACTAACGAAGAAAGCCTGAAAAAAACTTATCAGGATATGGCTCAAGCTTATAGCAATATGCTGCGCCGATCTGGCTTGCAATTCCGAGCAGTAGATGCTGATTCGGGAGCAATTGGCGGTTCTGGTTCCCAAGAGTTTATGGTGTTGGCTGAAGCGGGCGAGGATGAAGTTCTTTATACTGAAGACGGTCAGTATGCAGCTAATGTGGAAAAGGCTGTATCGATGCCGGCTGATGCGGAACCGTCGCCCTTTGCAACTTTTGAAAAGCGGGAAACGCCGGGAACTGAAACAATTGATAAACTTTGCAAGTTTTTGAAATGTTCTCCGACGCAAGTTGTCAAAAATGTGCTTTACCAGGCTGTTTACGATAATGGCATTACAGTCTTGGTATTGGTAAGCATTCGCGGCGACCAAGAGGTGAATCAGGTAAAGTTGCTGAATGAATTGACGAAGTTAGCGGGCAATTATCAAGCTAAAAATGTTTTATTTTTGACTGTTCCGGATGCGGAAGCTCAGCGGAAATGGGCTGCTAAATCTTTACCTCTCGGTTATATGGCTCCCGATGTTGCTGATGATTATATCGCTGGGAGCAAGGAGGTAAACTCTAAGTTTTTGCGTTTAGTCGATCGCACTGCAGTGGACCTGACAAACTTTGTCACCGGTTCAAACGAATCAGGATACCACGTTGTCGGAGCCAATTGGAACAAAGAATTTCTCCTGCCAGCAACGGTTGTGGGTGTCAGAACAGCCAAAAAGGGCGATCGGGCAGTGCACAACCCCGAACAAACCTTGCAAAGCGCCAGAGGCATCGAAGTCGGCCACATCTTCCAATTAGGCACAAAATACTCCCAAGCAATGGGCGCCACCTACACCAGCGAACAAGGCGAAGAAATGCCCTTTGTGATGGGCTGCTACGGCGTCGGCGTGTCGCGGCTAGCTCAATCGGCCGTAGAACAATCCTACGACAAAGACGGGATAATTTGGCCAGTGGCGATCGCCCCGTATCACGCCATCATTAGCATCCCCAATATTTCCGACGCCCAACAAGTAGAAGTCGCCGAAAAACTCTACGCAGAACTCAACCAATCTGGCATTGAAACCTTGCTAGATGACCGCGACGAACGGGCCGGAGTTAAATTCAAAGATGCCGATTTAATCGGCATTCCCTATCGGATTGTTCCGGGTCGTTCGCTGAAAGCAGGCAAAGTTGAAGTCGTGGAAAGAGCAACTCACAAATCCCACGAAATTCTCATTGATGAAGTAAATTCTACGTTGAAACAGTGGATTGAAGCCGCCGTCAGCTAAGACTTTTTAAGCAGTAAGGTGCGCGCTGCACCTAGATTTAGGATCGCAATCTGCGCGGTGTACACCCTACATTAGCTCCCCTTTTGGGAGCATCTCACTGAAAGCACTCCAGCTAGAAATTGGAGTTTGGAGGCAAGAGACAGGAGGCAGGAGGCAGAATGCAGGAGGAAAGAGGAAGAAAGAAGAAGCCACAAGAAGTGTTTTTACAAATATGAGATGCTCCCCCCTCTTCCCTCTTCCTTCTTCCTTCTTCCCTCTTCCTGACATCCATTACATCCGTTACATCCGTTACATCCGTTACAGAATCCGTTGCCGAACTTCCTTCTGATGTGAAATTATCTAAAACTTAAAACTCGATATGAATCTGAACCTAAATCAGTTTCTTCGATTCCCTCAATCCCGAATTGGGCGGTACTTAGTTCAAGTAACTGTCGTTGCTGTCGCTTACGCCGTGGGGGCGAGGCTAGCAATGTCAATTCAAGGTGTTAGTCCCTTCGCTTCCTCGGTGTGGCCGCCCGCAGGAATAGCACAAGCTGGACTTTTATTGTTTGGAAGAAAAGTCTGGCCTGCCATAATTTTGGGTACATTTCTGCTAAATTTTGTTAACCCAAATGAACAGATATTCGCGGTTTGGCTGGGAGGAAACGCCGGGGCCATTCTGCAAGCTGTTTTTGCAGTAACTGCCCTGGGCTGGATGGGGTTTCGTCCATCCCTCGATCGCTTGAAAGATGTAGTTAATTTAATCTTGTTTGGTGGTCTAATTTCTACTCAAATCAGTTGCACTATTGGCGCCTTTTCCCTATATTTAGCGGGCAAAGTAGATTTGGCAGAATATTGGTCGGTTCGATGGGATTGGTGGTTGGGAGACACAATGGGAGTTTTAATTTTAACTCCCTTAATCCTAATATTTTTTCGCCCTAAAGTAACCGCCGCTCGTTTAAAAAGAAAAACAGACCGCCAGCAAAGATATCTAATTTGGCGGGCAGTATGGTTAATATTATTAATAGGGATGAGCTGGCTGGTCTTTGTCTCGAAAAATGAAGCTTCTATTTCTCGTTATCCCCTGGAATATTTGCCGTTTCCTTTGATAATTTGGTCAGCCCTCCAATTCGGTCAACGAGCCGCTGTCCTAGCATCGTTCATTGTCTCAAGCATCGCAATTATGGGCAGTTCTCAGGGAGGGGGGCCGTTCATAGCCAAAGCCGACAATATCACTCAGGCTATCTTATTTTTGCAAGCTTTTATGGCTGTAGTTACAATTACCTCGCTCTTATTGGCAGCGACAGTAGCTGAACGCGCCGAGGCAGAAAATTCCCTGCGAGAAAGCGAAATTAAATATCGAGAATTGGTGGAAAATGCTAGCAGCATTATTCTGAAATTGGATGCTAACGGCAATATTACTTTTTTTAACGAATTTGCGGAAATATTTTTTGGCTACACTCAGGAAGAAATCATTGGTAAAAATGCACTGGGAACAATTATTCCACAGACAGACCTCGAAGGGAAGAACTTAGAGTTGGTTTATAATGAAATTTTACAAAATCCCGATCGCTTTACCAGCTATGAAAATGAAAATATCCGGCGCAGTGGCGATCGCGTTTGGGTATCTTGGGCAAATAAACCGCTGGTTGGTTCAGCGGGAGAAATCCTGGGAATCCTCTGCATCGGCACAGATATCACCGATCGCCGAAAAGCTCAAATAGCGCTGCAAAAGCTGAATGAAAAGCTGGAAATCCGAGTTGAAGAGCGGACAAATGCCCTAAAACAAAGCGAACTTCAGCTACAGAAACAGAAATCGGCATTAATTGATTTAGCCAAAAATAAAGCGCTGAATCAAGGCGACTTAACAAAAGCGCTTCAACAAATAACTCAAACTGCTAGCCGTACTCTGGAAGTTGCCCGATCGAGCGTATGGCTGTACGATCGCACTAAATCCAAGATGGAGTGCCTGGATTTGTTCGATCGCACTCTCAACCAGCACTCACACGGTTTGGAATTAGCAGCAGCAGACTATCCTGTCTATTTTCAAGCACTGGGAGAAGAACGCGCAATTGCTGCCTTTGACGCGCAAAAAGATTTTAGAACTAGAGAATTTGCAGAATCTTACCTAATTCCCTTGGGCATCACTTCTATGCTAGATACGCCGATTCAAATAGGCGGAGAAACAGCAGGAGTTATTTGTTTGGAACACGTAGGAATCCCCCGCCCTTGGACGATTGAAGAACAAAGTTTCGCTGTTTCTCTAGCAGACTCTGTAACTTTCGCAATGGAAGCGCGAGAACGCCAGCGGGCTGAAGAAGCGCTGCGGCAAGCTGAAGAAAAATACCGCAGCATTTTTGAAAATGCGATCGTCGGCATTTTTCAAACTACCCCAGATGGGCGATATCTCAGCGCCAATCCTGCTTTGCTTCGCATTTACGGTTATAGTTCACGCGAGGAATTGGTGGGCACACTAACTGATATTAGCCAACAACTTTATGTTGACCCCGATCGCCGCGCCGAGGTTGTCCGCTTAATAGAACAACAAGGCAAAGTATCGGATTTTGAATCTCAAATTTACCGCCGAGATGGCAGCATAATTTGGATTTCCGAAAATACTTATACCGTGCGCGATTCCTACGGAAATTTGCTTTATTACGAAGGTACTGTTCAAGATATCACAACTCGCAAACAAGCTGAGGCAGCTTTACGCTTAGAACAAGAAAAATCCGATCGTCTCCTACTCAACGTTTTACCGCAAGCGATCGCCGATAGATTAAAACAAGACCAAAGCATCATCGCCGATACTTTTGCCGAAGTAACAGTATTATTTGCAGATATAGTCGGTTTTACTCAAATTAGTTCCCAAATTTCTCCCTCCGAATTAGTTTCCTTGCTTAACGATATTTTTTCCACATTCGATCGCCTAGCAGAAAAGCACGGATTGGAAAAAATTAAGACGATTGGCGACGCTTACATGGTAGTAGGAGGATTGCCAAGGCCCCGCAGCGATCATGCAGAGGCGATCGCCCAAATGGCCCTGGATATGCAGCAGGCAATGATTGACTTCAGCAATACCCACAACAAAACTTTCAGCATCAGAATCGGCATCAACAGCGGCCCAGTTGTCGCCGGAGTAATCGGTATTAAAAAATTTATTTACGATTTGTGGGGAGACACAGTTAACACCGCTTCCCGCATGGAATCTCACGGCTTGCCGGGGTGTATTCACGTAACAGAGCCAACTTACGAGCGATTGCGAGAAAAGTATTTCTTTGAAAACCGCGGCGCGATCGAAGTCAAAGGCAAAAGCCAGATGAAGACTTATTTTCTTACAGGTATCAAGTTATAGCATAAGGAAGAATGAAGAAGGAAGTAGCAATATAAGAAATCCTGTTTCAGAATTAATAAGTTCTTGCTCTTCGGGCGCGGTTGCTATAGTTAGTTAAAAAAATATAACACTCAGTATGAACCCCCAAAAAATTCAGTTTCTGCGATTTCCTCAATCTAGAAATTGGCAAGACTTAGCAAAAGTAGCTGCCCTGGCTTTTGCTTACGCTTTGGCAGCAAAAATAGCAGTTTCAATCCCAGGGGTAAATAAATTAGCTACCTGCGTCTGGCCACCCGCAGGAATTGCACAAGCGGCAATTTTATTATTTGGCCGACGTGTTTGGCCGGGAATAGTTTTAGGCGTAGTTTTTTACGAGACTATTAACCTTAAGGTATCCTTAACACTTGCAACGATTAGTGCCTTTTGCGCTTGTTTACAAGCTTTATGCGCCTTTACTTTGCTGCAACAGCTAAAGTTTCGCCCCTCACTCGATCGGCTGATCGATGTAGTCAATTTAATTTTCTGCGGTGCTGTAGTTGCCACTCAAATTAACTGCACTCTCGGGACGCTTCGCCTCTGTGTAACTGGTTTAGTTGACTGGAGCGAATATTGGCACATTCGATGGAATTGGTATCTCGGAGATACATTAGGAGTTTTAATTTTTACTCCCCTGCTGTTGATTATATACAACCGCCAACAAGCGCCAAGCCCTTCACCAATTACAGGTTCTCAAACAATTGTAAATCGCATCGGTGCCGGAATATGCCTGCTGTTATTAGTAACAGTCAGTTGGCTAGTATATAACTCAAAAAGTGAAGGTAGTCTCTCCGGTTATCCCCTCGAATACTTGCCATTTCCCTTAGTAATTTGGGCAACCATTCAATTCGGCCAGGGGGGGGCTGTTTTAGCATCTTTCATTGTCTCCACTATCGCCATTTGGGGCGGTTCTCAGGGAGGCGGCCCCTTTATTTCAAAAGCCGAAAATATCAATCAGGCAATCTTATTTTTGCAGGCTTTTATGAGCGTAATTGTAGTTACATCGCTGCTGTTGGCCACCACTGTAGCCGAACGCGCATCAGCAGAGGATTCGCTGCGGCAAAGCGAAATTAAGTATCGGGAATTAGTCGAAAATGCTAACAGCATTATTTTAAAACTAGATACGGAAGGAAATATTACTTTTTTTAACGAATTCGCACAGATTTTTTTTGGTTACGATGAAAAAGAGATAATTGGCAAAAACGCAGTGGGAACCATCATTCCCCAGAGAGATACAAGAGGAAATGACTTGGCAGCAAAGTTGAGAGATATTTTGCAAAACCCAGAACAATACACGGGAAATGAAAATGAAAGTATCCGGCGCAGCGGCGATCGCGTTTGGGTATCGTGGGCAAATAAACCGCTGTTTGACGCGGCAGGAAACTTCGCGGGAATGCTGGCAATCGGTACGGATATCACAGACCGCAGGCGGGCTGAAATGCAGCTTGTAAAGCTGAATGACGAGTTAGAGTTTAGAGTAGAAGAACGGACTAATGCTCTTAATGATACTTTAAAAGCGCTGCGATATCAGCAGGAACAATCCGATCGCTTGCTGTTGAATATTTTGCCTGAAGAAATAGCAAATCGGTTGAAGCGGGGAGACAGCACGATCGCAGACACCTTTGCTGATGTTACTGTCTTATTTGCGGACATAGTAGGCTTTACTCAACTCAGTTCGCGAGTTTCTCCAACGCAATTAGTTGCCTTGCTGAATGACATCTTTTCGACATTTGACAACCTAGCAGAAAGGCACGGATTGGAAAAAATTAAGACGATTGGCGACGCTTACATGGTAGTTGGAGGCCTCCCCATTCCTCGCCCGGATCACGCAGAAGCGATCGCAGAAATGGCTTTGGATATGCAGCAAGCAATTATTGACTTCAGCAATACCCACAGCCAAGCTTTCAGCATCAGAATTGGCATCAACACAGGCCCGGTTGTAGCCGGAGTCATCGGTATTAAAAAATTTATTTACGATTTGTGGGGAGACACCGTTAACACCGCTTCCCGCATGGAATCTCACGGCTTGCCGGGGTGTATTCAGGTAACAGAGACAACTTATCAGCAGTTGCGAGAAAAGTATTCCTTTGAAAACCGCGGCGCGATCGAAGTTAAAGGCAAAGGCCAGATGACTACTTATTTACTGAAATGCCGAAAATAGCTTTAGTAAAGGTTTTTCTCTAAAAGTAAGGGCGATCGCACACTTGAAAGTGCGATCGCCCTCATTTTAATTTAGCCAAGTTTTTTAAAGCTTGTACAGGTTAATTCCAGCTTCCTTCGCCATGATTTCCAAACCCTTGTTTTGCAAGGTTTTAATCGCTTTTGTAGAAAGGTGCAATCTTACCCAGCGCTTCTCCTGGGGCCACCAAACCCGCTTCCACTGCAAATTGGCGTCTTGCAATTTGTGAGTGCGGTGGTGCGAGTGAGAAACTGCAAAACCGTTATTCGCCTTCTTTCCCGTTAGCTGACATTTCCGTGACATATTGCGCTCCAGATTACCGTTTTTTGCGTGCAGCCTTTTATTATATAGCAACAGCGCAGAACCCCCCTAGCCCCCCTTGTTAAAGGGGGGGCAAAAAACACCCGATCGCCCGCTCAGCAATAGAAATAAACTCTTACTCCCCCCCTTAGCAAGGGGGGGTTGGGGGGGGTAATTACATTGCACGTTCAGTCAATTTTGTCAAGACTTGATTCGATCGCTCGACAAAATCCTTCATCCCTTCAGCATCGAAACCCTTCTGGGCCATCAAAGCCAAGTCGTAAACGTGGTGACAAATCATACTCGCCAACTGACTTGACGGAGACTCCCCGCCGCCTTGAATAATCGCACCCTGACTCAAACTCGCCAGATTTTGAATCAGCGGGTGAGACGTATTCACCAGCAAAACGTGGTCTTCGGGGAATTCGGCCGCTTGCTGCTGCAAAAGCGCCGTCATGTCGCGCATCCGGCGCAAAGCTTCCGGCAAAAGTACGATCGCAGGTGGCGTCGCCTCCGCAGAGTCAGACTTCAAAGCTTCTGTGCGAATGTTCACTTTCGGCTTATTGAGAGCTTTTTGGAACATCTCTTTAACTTGTTCGCTGCGAGTCTTATTCGTCGCCGGATCGACAATTTCCGCTTCTTTTTCTTTGTCAATTAGCGTTTCGTCGATGTCGGAATCAACCCGCGAGAATTTGACATCTGAGTATTCTCTTTCCAAGAAGCTGATAAAGTGCGTGTCGATGAAAGAATCCATAAACAGCACTTCTAAACCTTGGCTTTTGTGCATTGCCACGTAAGTTGCTTGAGAGGCCGGATCGGTACAATAAAACACGCGATTTTCATGACGTTTTTGATTGCGTTCCAAATACTCTTTCAGCGTCGTGTAAGGTTGCGTCGAAGTAGAAGTTTCCGACTTCGGAGTGACATCTTGCCACAAATCTCCTTCCTCAGTTTGCACCTGAACTTCGGGCGTTACTGTTTCTGGCTTGTCCGCTGTTGGCTCGTAGGTGCTGCGGTAGATTAAAATATCTTCGACTTGCTTTTTGAACTTGTCATCGTTGAGAGTTCCAAACTTGACAAAAGTGCCGATATCTTGCCAGCAGCGGATGTATTCGTCACGGTCGTCGCGGTAGAGTTCTTTCAGGCGATCGCCCACTTTTTTCGCAATATAATCAGCGATTCTCCGCACAGTGCGATTGCTTTGCAAAGAACTGCGAGAAACGTTCAGGGGAATGTCGGTACTGTCAATAACTCCCCGCAGCGGCATCAAAAATTTCGGGATAATTTCTTCGCAGTGGTCGCTGACAAAAACCTGGTTGCAGAAGAGCTTAATATTGCCTTGGGTAACATCGACATCCGGCCGCAGTTTTGGAAAGAAAAGAATCCCGTTGACAATGAAAGGATAATCTGTATTCAGGTGTACCCACAACAGCGGCTCGTCTTGGAACGGGTAAAGGTAGCGGTAGAGTTCCAAGTAATCTTCTTTTTGCAAATTGCTGGCTGAGTCCCGCCAAATTGCTTTGTGCTTGTTGAGTTCCTCTCCCTCAAATTTGATGGGAACTGGCATGAAATCGCAGTAAGTTTTGATTAACTGCTTAATGCGAGTGGGTTCTAAATATTCTTGTTCTTCGTCTTGGAGGGTAAGAGTAATAGTAGTGCCGCGTTCCGTGCGGGAAGATTCTGATAGTTCAAAAGCGGGAGACCCGTCGCAAGACCAGTGTACTGCTTGGGAGCCTTCTTGGTAAGAAAGGGTGTCTATATCTACTTTCTGAGCGACCATGAAAGAAGAGTAGAAACCGAGACCGAAGTGACCGATAATTGCGTCGTCGCCACTGCCTTGGTATTTTTGAATAAATTCTTCAGCGCTGGAGAAAGCGACTTGGTTGATGTATTTTTTTACCTCATCGGCGGTCATGCCGATCCCGTTGTCGGTAATTGAGAGGGTTTTGTTTTCTTTGTCGATCGCTATGTTGATTTGCGGTTCGCCCATGTCGCCGCCGTATTCGCCGGAACGGGAAACCATTTTGAGTTTGGCAATGGCATCGACGCCGTTAGAAATTAGTTCCCGCAAGAAGACTTCGTGGTCAGTGTATAGCGACTTCTTGATAATCGGGAAAATATTTTCGGTATGGATTGAGATTGTTCCCTGTTCTAAAACTGTCATAATTTTTCTCTCTGATGACTGCTAATTGCTTAGAAATAGCTATTTAATGATTTTCGGCGATCGTGTTCTCTTGTGCAAAAGGGATTACCACAAAAAGATGATTCGGTTTTCCCCACATCTTGGACAATTCTCAATAAGCCTTTCACGGGCTGGCTAGAAAATCCCAACTCCTACTCCCCACAAGATAATTCACTTTTTGTGGAACAGGCCAGAAAGACCTGTTAAGCGAAGATCGTGCAAGATGTCAGTTTCCCTCACATAGTAGCTCACAAAGGTAACTGCAGGAGAAAGGTGCTGCCGCAACCCAATTCGCTGCGGGCGCTGAGGCTGCCGCGGTGGGCGCGGGCTATGGTTTGGGCGATCGCCAATCCCAGTCCCGAACCGCCGGTATGGCGCGATCGATCGCTGTTGACTCGGTAAAATCGATCGAATATTCGCTCTAAATCTGCCGCCGCCATCCCAATACCGGTATCTTGAACCTGAACGATCGCCTCTTGGTGGCTGCAATCTAAAATAACTGTTACTTTGCCGCCCGCCGGAGTGTATTGAATGGCATTAACAATTAAATTAGCAACTAAGCGATAAAGTTGGTCGGAATTGCCGACAACATTTAATTGCTGCTGCACTCGCACTTCGGATGTTAACGCTACCTTAGAAGCGATCGCCATTGCGGCTAATTCCTCGACTAAATCGCTCACCAAGTCATTCAAACAACACAATTGAGGGCGATCGCGTATCGCTTGATTATCCATGCGAGCCAGCAGCAGCAAATCAGCCACTAACTGAGTCAATCGTCGGTTTTGGCGATCGATCGTCCGCAAAATTTCCCGCGCTTCTTTTTCATCTAATTGAGGCGTCAACAGCGCCGATTCTACAGTCGCCTGCGAAGCCGCTAAAGGCGTCCGCAATTCGTGGGCGGCATCCGCTGTAAACTGTTGGATTTGTCGGTAGGAAGAATAAATCGGTTTCATGGCCAATCCTGCCAACAACCAACTAGCAAAGCCTATCAAAATCAATGCTGTAGGCAATCCTAATTTCAAAACCCATTTCACTGTACTGAGATAATCATTGAAGTCTTGCAGGCTGCGCCCAACTTGAAAATATCCCCAATCTTGCTGTGTTTGGGTGTGTAGCGCTACAGAAATTTGGTGGTAAACATTGCCTTTGGTGTCAGTTATTGTTTGCCAGTATTGGGAGTTAAATTCTGGTGGTAATTCTTCGGGATAAGCGCCTGCTGTAGCAATTAATTTCCCGGAATAATCAAATAAACGAATATAGTAATAGCCTTGGTTGATAGCGCTTAAAATGTGGCGGCTTGGCAACTGTTCTTTAATGCCTTTAACTCCAATTAGGCGGAGGTTGGGCAAAAGTTCGTTTACTATTGGCTCCAAGCGTCCGGGCTGCTGCAATTTGAGTTCTAGGCTGTCGTGTAGCGTCCCCGCTACGGATTCTAATTCCCGGTCTATGGCTACCCAGTGAGCGTGGGCGATCGCCTTGTATACGCCAAATCCCAACAAGCTTAAAATCAAACCCATTACTGCTGCATAGGAAATGGCTAATTGCCAGCGAGTCCGGTTAAATAGTTTATTTTGATTCATTTAAACTTAGATTTTATATAATTGTTAAGAACAGGCAAGATGCCTGTTCCACAAAGTTAAATTTTACTCATTTTACTCGTTTCCAGGCTCTGCCTGGTAACTCATATCCAGAGGCTCTGCCTCCAATTTTCAGGGAATCTCTTCGAGGCAGAGCCTCGGTAAATCGGTTTCCAGGCCGAGCCTGGAAACCAGTTAATTTTCATGTTTTAGGAGTTCTGCATATTCGCTTATTCCGAGTTCCGCAAGTTGTCGGTCTTCTTCGGCAAATTCGCCGTAGAGTGCAGCTAAGTTAGTTTCATCGATTGCTGCAATAGTAGCTAATCTGGCACGGAATTTTAGGAAGGCAATAAATTCAAATACTTGTTTTAGTTGTTGTAGATCGAGATTTTCTAACTCTTGTTGGATTAAATCTTTCATAGCAGTCATTTTTACGATCGAGTTTTCTATATTCTACGGATTCCCAGATTCGGGCTGGGAAGCCCTAGAATGCTTAAGAACAGGCAAGAGGCCTGTCCCACAACAATTAAATTTTCTTGTGGGGGCAACCGGAGAACCCGGCCTACTTTAATTTCTCATGCGGTATCCGACGCCGTGAACGGTTTCAATTAAATTCGCGCCGCCTACCGACTCAAGTTTGCGCCGCAGCAAGCGCACTTGAGCTGCTACCACATTGCTAAAGGTATCTGCACTCGCCTCCCATAGCTGATTCCGAATTTGGTCAGTGGTGATAATTTGGTTGGGATGTTTCATCAAGTATTCTAGCAGTTGAAACTCTTTGTTTGTTAAAGCAATTATCTGGCTGTTGCCACTTCGATCGAGATGCCACACAGTTCGATTCCCGCAGTCCAAAACCAGATTTCCTACCTGTAGCTGTTGCGGTTGAATTTGGGGCGCTCGCCTTTGCAAAGCCCGCAATCTTGCTAACAGTTCCGCCATCCCGAACGGTTTAACTAAATAATCGTCAGCCCCGGCATCTAGTCCGGCAACTTTATCTTCCATTCGGTCTTTGGCTGTTAGCATCAAAACGGGCAGAGCGCTATTTTTAGCACGCAATCTCCGCAGCAGTTCCAACCCTGACAATCCTGGTAGCAACCAGTCAAAAATAGCCAGGTTATATTGCGTCCAGTGACTGTCTAAATATTCCCAAGCTTCATTGCCATCTAGGGCCCAATCAACTATATATTTTTCCTGCTTTAAAGTGCGGTCGATCGCTTTCCCTAAATCTGGCTCATCTTCAACTAGCAAAACTCTCATAACTCTAATTTATAGCGCTAAATCCTTATACATTGTTAGCGATCGGCAGCATCTACCCCAATCTTTAAGCTCACATACTGAGATGAAATCAGCATGAAATTTTCTGAATTCGCAGAAAAAGAGAACAGTTGACAATGATTGACAACAAGCTAGTAATGTCTTATAATCAAGTACCAGTGATTTTTTGAGAAAAATTTTCAATAAGTATGACAGATTTATCCGATCGTCCCGCCATTAAAAAGGCTGGGCGCTGGAGTCGCCGCCAACTGCTACAGCTAGGAATAGCTGGGGCTGGGGTAGCGGGCGGCGCGATCGCACTTCAAAATTTGACTCGCAAACCGACATCAGCCGCGAGAATACCGCCCATCCCCGCAGATGCACTCACCGTCAGCAATATCAACCCGATGCAAATTGCGCGGGATTTTGATTACGGCACGGTGACGCGCGAAAACGGGCGCACGGTACGCGAATTTCGCCTGGAAGCTAATACTTCGATCGTCCAACTTAACAGCGCGGTCACTTTCAACACCTGGAACGTCAACAATCGCGTGCCGGGGCCGACATTAAGGGCAACAGAGGGCGATCGTATCCGCGTCATTTTTTATAACAAAGCCGCAGATTCTCATTCGCTGCACTTTCACGGCGTTCATACCAGCGAAATGGATGGCGTTAAACCAGTGAAACACGGTTCGGTATTTATTTATGAATTCGATGCCAATCCCTACGGAGTGCATCTATATCACTGCCATATTGAGCCCGTAACTCGCCATATAGGTAAAGGACTCTATGGAATGTTCATCATCGATCCGCCAAAACCCCGCCCTCCCGCCGATGAAATCTTGTTAATCATGGGAGGATACGACGTAAACGACGACAAAAAAAACGAGCTTTACGCTTTTAACGGGTTGCCCAATTATTACATGAACAACCCGATACCTATTTACCGAAATCAGCTAATCCGGCTGTACGTTCTCAACCTGATTGAGTACGAAGCGGCAGTGACTTTTCACCTGCACGCCAACTTTTTTGACGTATATCGCACGGGAATGACTTTGACTCCCAGTGAAAGAACCGATGTAATCACAATGGGAGTAGCTGAACGGCATATTTTAGAATTTACCTACGGCTACGCTGGAAAATTTATGTTTCATCCCCATCAAGATGCGATCGCCGAAGCAGGCTGCATGGGTGTATTTGAAGTCATCACTTAAACCACATCCTGCTACCAGGGTGCACCGATTCAAATAAAGTATGAAATTATTTGACAAGCTCGATCGCAAATAGGTAGAATGAATAGCTCGCAAATAATTGAGAATTATTCTTAATAACTTGCGAGACCAAATGCACATAACGTAAAAATTAGCAACTGCCATGTTATCCACATTTCGTTTATTACCTACAGTCACTGCTACAGCCATCCTCGTTGCTCTTGCTGGTTGCGCTTCCCCCACAGCCAGCAACACCGACAGCACACCCTCACCCGCTGCCACAGCCAGTCCCGCATCCACAAGCGGTCACAGCGGGCATCACGGGGGCAAAGGCGGCATCAACATCAATACTGCCATTCTTTCAGAGTTAGATAAACTCGAAGCCAAGTTAGGAGTGCCGGCACTTTCTAACAAAATTCAAGCCAGCCGCCCTTACGGAAAAGTCGAAGAATTGGTTTCAAAAAATGTCATTACTCAAGCGCAATTCGACCAAATCAAAGACTTGGTAACTATTGAAAATGTGGTGCTGACAGGCGAACCCAAAGATGTAGATTACATGACTAAACTTGGCTTGATGAAAGGGCATCTTTTCGTAGCCCAAGAACTCTTGGATCAAGGCAAACCCGACCAGGCAGAACCGCACATCGGGCATCCAGTCGAAGAAATTTATGCCGATGTGGAAGATCAGCTAAACGAGCGTAAAATTCCTGAATTTAAGGCTACTTTAATTAAATTGCAGGATTTAGTTAAAGCGGGTGCAAAAGATCCGGCTCAAGTGAAGGCGGAATTTGACACATCAATGCAAGCAGTTGATGGAGCAATTGCCGCCCTTCCCGAAACGCAGCGAAAAGATCCGAAATTCGTGCTGCAAGTGATTAACGGCTTGTTGGATACAGCTAATTCCGAATACGGAGCGGCAGTTGCTAACGGCAAAATTTCCGCAATTATTGAATACCAAGATTCGCGGGGTTTTGTCATGTACGCGGAAAGCCTGTACAAAGATATTGCCGAGCAAGTGGCTAAAACTAGCCCCGAAACCGACAAAGCAATTGTTGCCAACATGACTGAACTGAAGGCAAATTGGCCAACTGCGATCGCGCCAGCAGCCCCCGTAAAAACCACGGAACAAGTCAACCAGCTAGTTAAAGCGATCGAGAACGACAGCCAAAAAGTTCTCAAACCAGCCTCTTAAAAAAGTTAACTGAAACCGCCAACGGTAATTGGTAAAAAAAATACCAATTACCTCCCGATATTACCTCAACTAAAAAGATGAATTTTAGCGAAGCATTGCCCACATTTGTAATTACTCTCCGCGAAGGAGTCGAAGCCGCCTTAGTTGTCGGAATCGTTCTCGCTTGCCTCAAAAAGTCGGGACAAAGCTATTTAAGCCCTTGGGTTTTTGGGGGTGTTGGGCTTGGACTTATTGCCAGCGCTTTGATAGGTGTACTGTTGGTCTGGACAATGCAAATTTTGTCCGCATCCAATCAGCCTTTTGCACCGATTATGGAATTGCTGCTAGAAGCAATCTTTGGGCTGATAGCGATCGCAATGCTGAGCTGGATGCTGATTTGGATGACCAAGCAAGCGCGATTTATGAAAGCCGAAGTTGAAGGCGCTGTGAGTGCCGCCTTAACGCAAAATTCTCATGCCGGTTGGGGCGTATTTAGTTTAGTTTTTATTGCTGTTTTGCGCGAAGGGTTTGAAACTGTTTTGTTTGTCGTCGCCAAGTTTCAACAAGGCATTATTCCAGCCCTCGGCGCTTTGGGCGGCATTCTCTCAGCCACCGGACTTGGTGTCCTGCTGTTTAAATGGGGAGTCAAAATTAATATCCGCCTGTTTTTCAAATATATGGGCATTTTATTGCTCTTCATTGTAGCAGGCTTAGTGGTATCTACTTTGGGACTTTTTGACAGCGGGATGAATATTTTATCGCAAACAAATCGCGAATCAGCAGCACTGTGTTTCTATTACGAAAGATTTACTAAAATCCACTCTTGCATTCTCGGGCCGATGGTCTGGAATACCTCGCAACTGCTTCCCGAAGACAAGTTTCCAGGTTTGTTGTTGAGTGCGCTGTTTGGCTACACGGATAAGCTCTATGTCGTGCAGGCGATCGCTTATTTCGTCTTTTTAATTACCGTCGGCGGCATTTACTTTCAAAGTTTGGCAGGTCGAGTGTTTTTCCCGTTCAAAAAAAACTCAGGTAACGAAATAGGAAATTAAGTGCGATCGAAATACGATCGGCTTTTTAGTGGAAATGCAGGAGGCAGTTGTTTGTTGCTAATAACTAATGCGCCCATAAGTTAGAGCGCATTAGGAAATCAGCTATCTATTGATTGAAGGTAAAACGACCGTCAACTTTTTCTCCGTTAATATCCGCAGTCACTTTCACGGGATAACTTCCTGCATCTTTGCCGGGAAACACCACAGCGTAATGTTTGCCCTCAGCATCATACTTGAGAGCTAGGGTTTGCTGCTTTCCATTCGGCAACTGCACTTGAGCCGTCACTTTGGCGTTAGGAACTGGTTCCTTTTTCTCCCCTTTTTGCAAAAAAACATCTAAATGAGTTCCGGTAGCTTCTTTTTCAGGTACAAACTCTAAATAGTAAGCTCCAGACTGTACAACTTGCCCCCCTTGAGTTGCTGTTGCAGGAGCAGTGGCGGGAGCCGAAGATGCAGGTTGAGAGGCGACAGGAGAGGAGGCTGGACTGGTATTTGTATCGCTTGCTTGGTCGCCTTTATTACAGGCTACCAAAAATAACAATCCTACACTACCTAGAACAATTAAATTTGATTTGAGCGATTTCATTGGTTTGACTCCTTGCTGACTGACACTAATTAGAAAATATCACACATTAACTCTCTTCCCCTCTTCAATAACTGCCTGAGGTTCTTGAGGTAGTAAAATTTTCCCAAATTGATCATACAAAGCTGGCAAAACTAACAGAGTTAAGGCTGTAGAAGTAAATAATCCTCCTAAAACTACTACTGACAGCGGTTGCAAAATTTCCTTGCCCGCCCCGCCTTCAAAGACTAAAGGTGCTAAACCCAAAGCTGAAGTTAAAGCGGTCATCAGGATGGCGTTGAGCCGTTCCATCGAGCCTTTTATAATTGCTTCCTTAAAAGGCATTCCTTCGGCAAACTTAGAGTTGTAGTTGTCTACTAAAAGCAAGCCGTTGCGGGTGGCAACGCCAAATAAAGTCACAAAGCCAACTAAAGAAGCTACAGAGATGATGCCGCCTGTCAAAGCTACCGCAATTACTCCTCCCACTAATCCGATCGGCAAATTAATCATAATCATAGCAGTTGAAGCGATAGACTTGACGGACAAGTACATCAATACTGTAATTACCAAAAAGGCGATCGCGCTAAATATCATAATATTTTGCGAAGCCCTTTGTTCGGCTTCAAATTGACCGCCGTACTGGATAAAATAGCCAAAAGGCAACTGCACCTCTCGTTTAACTTTAGCTTGAATTTCATTCACAACCGATCGCAAATCCCTACCTTTAGCATTGGCCGCCGCCACAATCAACCGGGAAACATTCTCGCGGTTAATCGTATTTGGGCCAGTACCGTATTTTACTGTAGCAACTTGGGCGAGGGGGATTTTGTTGCCGCTTGGAGTATCAACCAACAAATTCTGAATAGTTTCTAAGTTATTTCTAGCTTCAGGCTGCAACCAAACCACTAAGTCAAAAGTTTGCTGCACCTCCAAAACTTGAGAAACAACTTTGCCGTTTAAAGCTGTCTCAATTATTTCAGAAAGCTCTCCGATTTTCAAACCGTATCTACCCGCCGCTTGACGGTTAAACTTAATTTGAATTTGTTGCACTGGCACCTGCGGTTCGAGTTGCAAATCCACAATTCCCTCAACTGTTTTCATTTGCTCTTCAACTTTGGCACCGATGCTGCGAAGTTGATCCAGATCCGGGCCAAAGATTTTGACAGCAATCTGACTTCTGACACCAGATAAAACCTCATCCATCCGGTGAGAAATAAAACCGCCGATATTTGGTGCAACTCCCGGCAATCTAGCAAATTCCTGCCGCAGCGACTCCAAAGTTTTCGGCCTGTTTTTCATGCCTGCCTCGCTCAAACCGATATCAATGTGAGCTAAATTGACTCCCGCAGCATCAGCATCACCCGGAGCTCTGCCCGATCGCACTTGCACGTATTCAAACCTGGTATCATCCTTAAGTGCATCTTCAATAGCAAAAGCCGCGCTATCTGTTGTCTCCAAAGACACCCCCGGATAAAGCAGAATAGTATTCACCAAAGTTTGCTCCTGAAACTCAGGCAAAAACACCCGCCCAAAAGATGGCAAAATAATTAATGCAGCCACCATGCTAGCAGCCGCTAAAGCTAAAATAATTCCCGAATAGCGCATTGACAAATTTATCGAAAAATGATATATTTTTTTGCAAAATCTCGGCAGCCAAGGTTCCGAAGCATTCATGCGTTTGTTAGGCAACAAAATAGCGCAAAGAGCCGGAGATATTAACAGCGATTCTAGACTAGAAATTACAACAACTACCAAATAAGTAATGCCCATAGGCGTAAAAATTCGACCTTCTACACCGGGCAAAGTAAAAATTGGCGAAAACACCACAATCCCAATTACAGTCGCTCCAATTAAAGAATCGCGCACCTCTTGACTGCCGTCAAAAATCACATCCATCACCGGACGCGGATGAAGAGAAGACGTATTTTCTCTCAAATTGCGGTAGGTATTTTCCGCATAGACAATAGCATCGTCGATCGCAGTGCCGATCGCCACCGACAAACCCCCCAAAGTCATCGTATTCAGCCCCAGCCCCAGCCAATACATCGCCAGCAGCGCCAACAGCCAAGTCAGAAAGAAATCCAGCAAAACAACCGCCAGAGTGCGCCAATTCATCAAAAACGGGATCAGAATAAGGGTGACGATAATACTGCCTTCAACTAAAGCCGATCGCACATTCTCCACCGAGGAATTAATATATTCTTCCTGTCGAAAAGTCACAGTAACTTTAATATCTTTTGGCAGAGCTTGCTGCACCTCAGCCATTGCTGCCTCAACCGCTTTAGTTACCGTCGGAGTATCAGCAACTGGCTGTCTGTTTACCATCACAATCACAGCTTTTTTGCCGTTAAAACTGCCATCGCCCCGCTTGATTGCAGCACCAATCTTGACATCAGCGACATCAGCAATTCTGACGGGTGTTCCGTGGCGAGAGTCGATCGCCGATTGCTGCAAATCTTCCACAGACTCAATCCGCCCCACCCCCCGGATTAAAGTTTCTCGATCCGGCGTAATTAAATACCCCCCCGGCGCATTAACATTCGCAGCCGCCGCCGCTTCAGCTACTTGCTGCAACGACACATTAAAAGCTTTCAACTTGGCAGGTTCTACTAATACTTGATACTGCCTTTCTTCGCCTCCGTAAGCCACGACTTGAGCAACCCCAGTCACTGCCAAAAGCCGATTTGTGACTTGCCAGTCAACCAGACGGCGCACTTCCATCAAAGGAGTAGTTTCCGAGGTAAAAGCATAGGTAATAACAGTGCCGACAGGAGAAGTTGTCGGAGAAATTTGCGGTGTTTCTACCCCAGCCGGGAGTTTGCTTTGCGCTTGCTGCAACCGTTCTGTTATCAACTGCCGCGCTTGATAAATTTCAGTTCCCCAATCAAAGATTACCTTAACCGCAGAAAGGCCCACCGCCGAAGATGATCGCACTGCTGTTACCCCAGGAGTTCCGTTAATTGCACTTTCGATCGGTAGTGTTACCAAAGACTCGATTTCTTCCGGTGCGAGACCCGGTGCTTCGGTTTGAATTTCGACTTGCGGGGGTGCAAAAGGAGGGAAGACATCAAGCGACATTTGGGGGATGATAGAAAATGTCCACAGACTAACAATAATGGTGGCGACAACGACTAGCCAGCGGCGGTTAATTACCCATCTGAGAATTGTGCTGAACATTTAATAATTTGGGAATTGGGCATTGGGCATTGGGCATTGGGCATTGATAAAAACAGCTATCCGTGTATCCGTGACTTCCGTGTCGTGCTGTTACTTTAAACTCTTGACTTCTGCGTCTTGAGTTTTAACGTGATAGTTGTCATTGTGTAACAGCAGTTCATTGTGCAACGGCGATGCAGAGTCGGAAAAACTATTGTTTCCGGCATGGTTTCCAGAATCGGCTGCTATTGCTGGCAATTTGCGCCGATTTCCCCACAACACGCCGGCTGTGAAAGTCAGGGATGCGATCGCAACTCCTCCCCCTATTCCCGCCCACCATAAAGACACGGGTAAATTATTAAAATTAACCTCTGTTAGCTTGGGAGATGTCTCTTTTTTGGCCTCGTCTTTTGAGGGCTTGCTGTCCCCCCGCAAAGATTGTGCGTAAAGTTGAGGTGCTCGCTGCGTTACTATCAAATCTCCCTCGAATAAACCCCTCTTAACTTCAACTAAATCTCCGGCAGTTTGACCCAGTTCAATTTCAACCGCTTGATAAGCATTGCCATTTTGGACGTAAACGGTTTTTTTCCCGCTAACATCCACTACCGCCGCACTCGGAATTGCTAAAATATTTGTTGCAGTTTTGTCGGTTAAAATCTCCAACTCAGCAAACAGTCCTGGCTTTAATTCGCCGTTAATATTATCTAGTTCTGCTTTCACCGGCACAACCCGCGTTTCTCCTTCCACGGATGACCCAATTAAGGCGATTTTTCCATTGAAAGTGCGATCGGGTAAATTAGCGACTTTTACCCTGACTTCCTGACCCTGTTTTACTTGATTCAGGTCTTTTTCGTAAATATTGGCTGTGGCAAAAACGCGGCTGTCATTTAACAGACTCATCAACGGTTTTTCAGCGTTTACTGACTCTCCTGGGGTGATTTCGCGATCGGCTACCGTCCCCGAAATCGGAGCAACTACGGTAACGAGTCCTCGATCGTTGGCAACAGTTCCTAATTGTTGGAGCCGCGCTTGATAGGCTGCGTCAGCCAAGCGAATGCGCGACTGAGCGACTTCGACGGCAGTTTTGCCGCGTTTGACTTGGTTCTCGGCTTCTAGGACTTCCCGGCGGCTCTGAGCTCTGGTAAGTTGAGCTTTTGCTTCTGCTACTCTGCCTTGAGAATCGCGCAATTCCCGCATTGGGAGGTCTACTTCGGCTTGTTTAATTTCGGTTTGGGCTTTGATAACTTCAGGACGGCTTTTGGCCTTAGCAACAGCGGCTTGTGCTTCGGCGAAGTGGGCTTGCGATTCCAGCATTGTGCGCCGCGCCATCGCCCCAGATGCCGCTAATTCTCGATCGCGCTCGAACTGTTCTTTAGCAACAGTTAATTCTGTTTCTGCCCGCGCTATTTCGGCTTGCGCTATTTCAACTTGACGCTGATAATTTTCTTTAGCTGCTTGCACAACTGAACGATTGTTTACTAATTCTTGTTCTTGTTGGTACTGCTTTGTTACCGCGGCCAATTGGGTTTGGGCTTGGGCGATTTCTGCTGCGGATATTTGAATTTGGCGATCGTAATTTTCTCGTGCTAGTTTTAGATCGCCTTCCGCTTGCTGCAAATCTGCCTCAGCTTCGGCACGTTTCGAGAGAGATTCAACCCGCAATTGTCCTAATTCTGAACTCGATAAAACCGCAAGGGCTTGACCTTTTGACACTTTGTCCCCAGGCTTAACCAACAACTCTACTACTTTCCCAGCAACAGGAGCCGTCACTTCAACTTTTTGGTTGGGCAAAGTTTCAATTTGTCCTGTGGTTTTGATGCCGATATCTAGTCGCTGGCGAGCAGCAGGGGAGACTTTAATTCCTAATCGTTTTGCTGTTTCGGCATCAACAGAAATAGCAGCAGGAGTTTGAGTTGTTTCGCCGCTTTGGTGAAATTCATCTCCGTGTCCCGCGTGGGCAAAAACAGCGGCGGGAGACGTTAGGAACGCGAGGCTCAGGAGTAAGCCAGAAAAGCGGCAGAGCTTTATTGGGGAGGCGAAATAGTGGCAAGAGTGCATGATTGAGTAGGGGCGAATCTGAACTCACCGATCAGTTTGGCAGACCAATATGAAATCAGGATGAAATAGGTTAAATCAACATCGTTTATCTAGGGCGAGTTCACCAATATATTTAATATCACAACCTTGATATTCATAAACCCGCCACGAGGCGGAATATATCACCCGATATGATGTTATAAACTACCCCGAAAAACCGCAGATTGAGACGGGTTTACCAACAGGGCGGGGCGGGTTTATCTTTTTTACTTACGATTTATATTTGAGTGAACCCGGCCCTACAGATATTAGGCTAAATTCCCGCGCCGACTTTCTACTGTTTATACCAAGCTTGCCGCCACTGTTTCATTTGCTCAATTTCTTGCTTTTGCGAACTCAGAATCTCTTGAGATAATTTTGTCATTTCTGACCGTTTCGATTTCTTCAAAGCATCTTCAGCCATCACTACAGCTCCCTCGTGGTGAGGAATCATCGCATTGATAAATCGCAAGTCAAATTGGTCGTCAGCCGCCCCTAAATCCATGCTCATCATCATGCTTTGCATTTGTTCGGGAGTCATTGCCATCATGTGACCCATTGGAGCGTGATAAGCCATCGGGGTACTGCTAGCTTTGGGATACCAAGCTTTTCGCCACTCTTTCATTTGATTGATTTCGCGGTTCTGAGCAGCAATAATGTTATTTGCTAGATTTTTCATTTCCGGACGTTTGGATTTATTGAGTACCTCTTTAGCCATGTTTACAGCACCTTGATGGTGTACTGTCATGCCATCAATAAATCGCAAATCGTAGTCGGCATCAGCCGGGCCTAAATCCATTGACATATTGTGATTCATGCCATGATTCATGCCATGATTCATGCCACCCATGCCGCCGCCTTGTGCCACGTCTTGCTTCTTGTTTGCTTCGGTTGCAGCCGTAACATTTGGGGCTTGACTTTCGCTGGAAGGGGCTTTTGAACAAGCTGCAAGCACTCCGCTGGTTAAAGCGGCTGCGGCGGTCAATATCAGGGCTGCAAAGCCTGTTTTTAATGAAATTGGTTTCATAGATTTTTATATGCTTAAAACTGCCATTTATCTTCAGCTTTCCACATATAAATGAAATTAGGATGAAATTTTTGAGTCGGAATTGTAAATAATTATTGCTGTGCCGCCGATCGCACTCAAATTTAAGATTTACAGAACTCAGTTGAATCTAATTATGTAGGGTGCACAGTGCGTACCTTACCCCTAGGGGTAGCGTGTCAAACCAGTTTTTTCATAATTCCTGATTTATTTCGCAATTCCCCTTGACTCTCCAGTGTACAGGAGACTTTACAATGGAGTTAATTCATTGATTGAGCAGAGTAGTTTCTGCTGAGGTTCAAATTATGACTTTACAGCTAAAAGTTCCTAAGATGGCTTGTTCTGCTTGTGCGACTACAATCACAAAAGCAGTCCAAGCCATTGACTCAGTTTCAACGGTTGAGGCGGATCTCAAGACAAAAGTGGTCACGATTCAAACCGCTAAGTCGGAAAGTGAAGTTAGGAAAGCGATCGCATCGGCGGGCTATCCAACTATTTAAAGACAAAGGGTAAATGTCTCATTGAGGATGGCATATATGGACAATCTCACACTTAAATTGCGGGGCATGAGTTGTGCTTCTTGTGCTTCCTCTATCGAGCAAGCAATTCAATCTGTTCCTGGCGTAATTGAGTGTCATGTCAATTTTGGGATGGAACAAGCAAGCATCCAATACGACTCCAAGCAAACCAACTTAGAAACAATTCAATCGGCGGTTGATGATGCGGGATACCAAGCTTTGCCACTTCAAGAAATGGCGGCGACAGAGGATGATTCCGAACAAGCCGATCGCAAATCTGAATCTCAAACCTTGCAGCGGAAACTCTGGACAGCAGGTATCATAAGCATCCTGCTGGTTGTGGGCGCTATTCCAGCGATGACCGGCTTGCACCTGCCATTTATTCCCGCATGGCTGCACAATTTTTGGCTGCAATTAGTCCTGACATCCCCCGTACAATTTTGGTGCGGCAAATCGTTTTATGTAGGAGCTTGGAAATCCCTAAAACGGCGGGTGGCGACAATGGATACCTTGATTGCCTTGGGAACGAGTGCTGCTTACTTTTATTCTGTATTTGTGACATTTTTTCCCGGTTTCTTGACTGCCCAAGGTTTGACTCCTAGCGTTTACTATGAAGTAGCTGCCAGCGTTATAGCCTTAATTTTGTTGGGAAAAACCCTAGAAAATCGGGCGAAGGGAGAGACTTCGGAGGCAATTCGCAAACTCATGGGTTTGCAAGCGAAAACGGCTCGGATAATTCGCAACGGGGAAGAGTTGGAACTGCCGATTGCCCAAGTGGAAATTGGCGATGTAGTGCAGGTGCGGCCGGGAGAGCAAATCCCCGTAGACGGAGAGGTAATTGAGGGTGCTTCGACAGTAGACGAAGCCATGGTTACGGGAGAAAGTTTGCCCGTAAAAAAGCAGCTTGGCGACGAAGTTATCGGAGCCACAATTAACAAAACTGGCAGTTTCAAGTTTCGGGCGACAAGAGTTGGCAAAGATACATTTTTAGCTCAAATTGTCAAGATGGTGCAGGACGCACAGGGTTCAAAAGCACCGATTCAAAAGTTAGCCGACCAAGTGACTGGTTGGTTTGTACCCGCAGTAATTGCCGTCGCTTTAGCTACTTTTATTATCTGGTTTAACGCGACTGGAAACATCACTCTAGCCACAGTAACAATGGTGGAAGTGCTGATTATTGCCTGTCCGTGCGCTTTGGGTTTGGCGACTCCGACTGCTGTGATGGTGGGAACTGGTAAAGGTGCAGAAAATGGGATTTTAATTAAAGGAGCCGAAAGTTTAGAATTGGCTCATAAAATCCAAATTATTGTCTTAGATAAAACTGGGACTCTCACCGAAGGCAAGCCGACTGTAACTGATTTTGTGACAATTAGGGGAACGGCGAACAGCAATGAGTTAAAGTTGCTGCAATTGGCTGCGTCTGTAGAGCGAAATTCGGAGCATCCTTTGGGGGAAGCTGTTGTGAGGTACGCTCAATCTCAAGAGGTGAATTTGACTGATGTTAAGGATTTTGAGGCGATCGCGGGAAGTGGTGTTCGAGGGGTTGTAGGCGGAAAGTCGATCGCCCTGGGAACGCTGAGGTGGATGCAGGAACTAGGCTGTGACACTGAATATCTGGAACTGCGCGGGAGAGCTTTGGAAGCTGCGAGCAAAACGGTTGTTTGGATGGCCTCCGAGGGCAAAATAGAGGCAATTCTGGGGATTGCGGATGCCCTCAAACCGTCGTCAGCGCAGGCGGTGAAAGCGCTTCAAAAGCTCGGTTTGGAGGTGGCGATGCTGACGGGGGATAATCGCGCGACTGCAGAGTCGATCGCCCAATCCGTGGGCATTACTCGGGTTTTTGCCGAAGTTAGACCCGACCAAAAAGCAGCTCAAATTCAAGCCCTGCAAAGGGAAGGAAACATTGTGGCGATGGTGGGAGACGGGATTAACGACGCGCCGGCTTTGGCCTTAGCAGACGTGGGAATTGCGATCGGCACCGGCACCGATGTGGCGATCGCAGCCAGCGACATTACCTTAATTTCAGGAGATTTGCAAGGCCTAGTTACCGCAATTAAACTTTCCCGCGCCACCATGCGGAACATCCGCGAAAATCTGTTTTTTGCGTTTATTTATAACATCGCTGGAATACCGATTGCCGCTGGCATTTTGTTCCCCATTTTTGGCTGGCTGCTAAATCCAATTATCGCCGGTGCAGCAATGACTTTCAGTTCAGTCTCTGTAGTTAGTAATGCTTTGCGATTGCGGAATTTTAAACCCAAATCTATTGCCTAAATTAGGAGTTTTCCAAAAATCTATGGTGCCCCACCCTACCTGCACACAGATATAAGGTGCGCTATACGCACCATTCCCCGATTTATCAAAGAAAATCTCTTGCATAAACTAGGAGAAATTTAAAAAATGTTGAAGCAACGTCAAATCTTAGGAAGCCTCGGCACTTTAGGAATTATGCTCGGAATTGCATCGGGAGTTCGAGCCAATCAAATATCAATCCATCCTGCCAAATCAACCGCTCAATTTCGGCAGATCGAACAGCCGTTAAGTTTAAAAATTGGCGTAACAGCAGGCGGATTGACATTAATTGGTTTAGAACTGTGGTGGTTTTTGTTCAGTAAAAAGCAAGCTAAAACCAGGTAAACTTTGCCGGCGCGGTTTTTTCCAGCGAGATATCGCTAAAATTGAGGAAGCTTAAAAAATTTGGAGTGAGCTAAATGAAACTACTACACACGATGCTCCGAGTCGGCCATCTGGAAGAATCCCTCAAATTTTACACCGAGGTTCTGGGCATGAAATTGCTGCGGCAAAAGGACTATCCAGACGGTAAATTTACTCTGGCTTTTGTCGGTTACGGCGACGAATCAGACACTACAGTTTTGGAATTAACATACAACTGGGGCGTCACAGAGTACAATTTGGGAGATGCTTACGGTCATATTGCGATCGGCGTGGACGACATTTACGGTACTTGCGAAGAAATTAAAGCTCGTGGCGGTAAAGTCAGCCGCGAACCCGGCCCGATGAAGCACGGTTCAACAGTCATCGCTTTTGTGCAAGACCCAGATGGATATAAAGTTGAATTAATTCAACTGGCAAATCAAGGTAGCAATGCCCAGAAAGTAAGTGCGGCGAGCGCATCTTAGAGTTCGTCCTCCTAGTCCTGGTAGGGTGCGTCAGAAACAAACTTTTTGAGTTAAGCTGAAACTCTTTCTGTGACGCACCCTACTGAGGGGATGTAGGGGTTTTCAACACTTTTAATTCGATCGCACCGACGGTACAAACTGCTGCAAGTAACTCTTTTGCCACAAAATAGAAAAACTGGTGCCTATTTGGCTTAAGCTATCAAATTGAGGAATTAATTTAGATTCTCGGCGCTTTTCTAAAGCAGCGATCGCCGAAAAAAATACAGCTAATACTAACAAAAATACCACCATCACAATAAATAAAATAGTCCAATAAACTACAAATTCGCTTGTGTAGCTGACGGTAAACATTGAGTTAATCACTGAATCCGATACATACAAGAGCAGCCCTACTGAAAACCACACCCCCAACAATACCCATGTCCACTTAAACATATCTGTGGCCGTCTTATTATTCTTAGACACTGAAACTTCTACATCTCTAATTAGGCTGTTAATTTTGGATGTGACTTCATACAAAGTATATTGCAAAGAATCTCTGATAGAATTTAGCTCGTTGTCGAGGTTTATGCACTGCTCGGAGGTGCTTTTGTCAAAACTGAGGTTTTGGAGTTTCTTGCGGTGCACAGACAGTTTATGGCCTAGGGTGTAATCCCATTTTTGCAGCCGCTCTATAGTCAAATACAAAAGTTCCCTATTAGCATCTAACAAGCTCTGGCAATCTACGATCGACTTAACTAACTTGCTGAGATTGTTGATCTGCTCGTCTACCGTATTTTGGTCTTCACTCTGTTTAGCTGACAAGAAACTTGCCATCTCGACATCCCGATCGCCGCACAGCGACAAAGCCTCACTATACACCTTGTCAATTTCGATTTTATCTCGATACAGTGACGCTTTGCACTCCTCTATTTCGGGAATAGTCAGACATTCTAAGGGCTGATTCTTTACTACATTAAATTTATATACTAGGGCTGTCAGAATCAGCGCCGATTTCCGGTCAAGCTTGTCTTTGTAAGGTTCTAAAATAATTGCAGCTAGATTTTTGACTCTCGCTTCCGGGTGGTGCAGGAACTCAAAAATTTTGGCAAGTATTTTGGAGAATTCCAAGTCATTAAAATTATTTTCCGCAGCTTCCAAAAAGTTGGTTACTGCTGCATCCTTTTTGGGATTCAATTTGTACGAGCCCGTAACTGCGATCGCCGCAAATACTCTCTCGATCCAAAACAGATATTCTTCGCAATCCATTGGCATACCCGGCAGCAGCCAGCTCGGGCCGTACACCCAAAAATCTAGACAATTCTCATATTCCTTACTGCTGTCATTTCTACTGTCGCCCAAAGCAAATTTGTTGATTGCTAACAGTTTAATTTGCTCTTCTACAACCAGCCGCTCTATTTCCCCTGCATTGATTGTGACATTGACAGCACATTCCTTGTCTTGTCCTTGCCCTGCTTCATCCAACCAAATTGACTTAATACTAACAGCCGCAGACCACCGAATTAAAGGAGTCGATCCCCCTCGCGCTTCCTGTTCTAACGCCGCCAGCAGATTTTTGCTAAAATCACTTGCTCTACCTTCTCTCTCACTCGATCTCAGCTCATCTCGCACCCTCCCCAATGCCTGAATCCCCAAAGCGCGAAACAGCAAATTCGGATGCGGTTTTCTGACGGGTTCGGGTATATTTTCTCTGAATATTCCGCTTTTCGCTACGCCCACAACTTCAGCAAAAGGCTCGCTGCCGCACTGTTGCAGGATTTTTTCAACTATGTTTATTCTTTGCCAGGGTTGAGTATATTTATTGAGAATGAAGATTAGCGCTGTGCCGCTGCACCCGATCGACTCAGGGATGCTACTGCGATCGACTTTCCACAGATTCCTCGTCATAATTGGTCGCCATGACAATTGGTAGATATGGACGCCATTCTTTGATGCTGAATTCAACTTTACATCTACTGGGGCTTTTTGTCAATATGAGTCCTGGACGCTTAGGGAGTTAGAAACCCGGTTTCACGGGTAAATTTCTCCTAACTAAAGCCCATATTTTTCTTATAAACCGGCTTGAGCAAGGCAAATGTGCGTCCAGAACTAAATATATAATTTTGCAGTGATCGGTGAGTATCGGCTCAATAAGTAGGGGGAGCAGTTATTCTAGTTGCCAAGACAAGCCCAAGGGATGAAGAGAAGATGTTTCG